>JBDRGJ010000331.1:0-2725 GCA_043817835.1 bacterium | reverse complement strand
CCGACCTGGCCCACCGTGGCCATACAATCCTTGAGCACCTGGCGTATCTCACCCGAGGGCATTTTTATCTGCGCATAGCGGCCCTCTTTGGCCATCATCTGGGCCTGTCCGCCTGCTGCCCTGACCATCTGGGCTCCCTTGCCTGGTATCATCTCTATGGCATGGATAAAAGTGCCTTCCGGCATGGCTGATATGGGCAGGGCATTGCCCGGCTTTATCTCCGCCTGGGAACCGCTCATGACAGTATCCCCTATTTTCATGCCTGCAACGTGCAGTATGTATCTTTTGTCACCGTCCGCGTAATTTAGCAGTGCTATGCGAGCGCTGCGGTTCGGGTCATACTCTATGGCCGCGACTTTAGCAGGCACGCCGAATTTTTCGCGCCTGAAATCCATCATGCGGTAAGCACGCTTATGGCCTCCACCGTGGTGGCGCACCATTAGCATGCCGGTGTTGTTGCGTCCGCCTTTCTTGCGCAGACCTTTTGTCAGGCTTTTCTCCGGAACCGTCCTGGTTATCTCGGAAAAATCCGCGACTGTTATGGTTCTGCGCGACGGGGTATACGGTTTGAAACTTTTTACGGGCATATCAAATTATTCTCCCTGCGAATATGATTCCTGATCGTGCTTGGGGTGCTATGACAATTCCGCAACATCTATCTTCTGTCCTTTTTCAAGCGTGACTATGGCCTTCTTCCAATCCGGACGCTTTCCCTCGAACCGCCCCATCCTGTGCATCTTGCCCATCACAACTGAGGTGCAAACCTTCCTGACCTTTACTTTGAAAAGCTTCTCGACCGCCCCGCGGATCTCGGGTTTGGAAGCCATCAGGTTCACCTCAAAACTGTAGCGGTTTTCCCTGTCTTTGAGAGTGACACTGCGCTCCGTAAGCAGAGGCCTTATTAGAACATCGCAGAAAGCTTTAGTCATCCGAACGACCTTCCTTCCAGAGCGATGAAACGGCCTCTATCGCGTCCCTGGTAAAAATGGTTTTGTCGTGGCTCAGAACCCTGAAAGCATTCAGATCCGCAACCTGGCAACAGGTGAAGCCCGGCAGGTTTCTTCCCGCTGTCTGCACTTTTGCGTCGGGTTTGCCGGAGACGAAAAGCACTTTTCCCTCCGTTTTCAGCGCCTTCAGCATGCGCGCGAGCATTTTTGTCCTGGCCTCGGCGAGCGCCATGGCGTCCAGCACTATCAGATTGCCGTCGGAAAATTTGGCCGAAAGCGCCTGAACAAGCGCAGTCCTGCGCTTGAACCACGGCATCTCCCTGCGATGGGAACGCGGATGCGGTCCGAACACCACGCCTCCCTTTCTCCATATGGGTGATCTCGTGCTTCCGGCTCTCGCCCTCCCGGTACCCTTCTGTTTCCATGGCTTGCGGCCCCCGCCCGAAACTCCGGCGCGTGTTTTGGTTGCGTGGGTGCCTGCCCTCTGATTTGCCAGATAGGACGTTATGGCCTCGTGCAGAAAGTGAGATTTCGGTTTCTCCCCGAACATTGCTTCGGGAAGAACGCATTTTCCGACTTCCTGTCCGTTCATATTGAAAATTGCCGTTTCCATGCTGTTATCCCTTGATTAATTGCGATTGCTGCCTTATTTCTGTGCAGGCTTGGCGGCGCTCTTCACAGGACTTTTCTTGGCCTTGCCCGACTTGGCAGCCGCCTGCACAAGCACCTTTTTTCTGGGCTTGCTTGTCTCCATGACCGCCACCACCACTCCGTTGGAACCAGGAACCGGGCCGTTGATAAGAAGCAGATTCTCCTCCGGCACGACCCCGGTAACTTCCATCTTGGCCACTGTAATGCGAACATTCCCCATGTGTCCCGCCATTCTCTGCCCGGGCAGCACGCGTCCGAGCGATCTGCGGGAAGCAAGCGAACCCGGCGCTCTTTCCCTGTCGGATGCGCCATGGGAGGCCGGCATTCCGCTGAAATTATGCCGCTTCATGCCGCCGGCAAAACCCTTGCCTTTGGTTATTCCCTGAACATCCACATAGTCGCCGGGGACAAACCGGTCTTTCAGGGTCACTTTCTGCCCTGGTTCAAAACCCTGTACGCTTGGAATACGGAACTCCTGCAAGTGGCGTAAAGGCGGCACTTTTATTTTATCAAATTGGCCCTGCAGCGCGCGACTCATATTTTTTCTGCTTTTTTCGCCGAATCCGAGGCATACCGCGGCATAACCGTTCTTTTCATGGGTCCTGACCGCGACCACGGTGCAGGAACCGGTTTTCAGAACGGAAACCGCCCTTTGCCGGCCCGAGGAGTCGAACATCTGGGTCATGCCCAGCTTCTCGCACAGAACAACCTTAAACCCCGCAGGCGCTTCTTTTGCCTGAGGCACCGCTCCGGCAGATTCCTGTGCCCCCGTTTCTTCTGTTTCCGTTGCCTCTGATTCCTTTTTAACTTCTTCTCCCATATCTTTCTCCCTCTGACTCAGCCGATTAACGCGCTGCCGGTTTTATCGGGCGGGTTATGTATGCAGCGTCTTATGCTAAAAATTTACCAGCCTTCGCAGCCGCTTCGGCCCGCAGGCGGACGATGAACGCGAATAAGGGTATCCGCCGAAGATGGAGCCAGAGACGTTAGCCCGAATCCTTCAGTTGAAGGATTCGCCCGGAGGGCAGCTCTTTTGCCCTGTCCCAGCAAATCATTGGGCAAAAGAGCTGGGTTGTCCCGCCCTTTTACGTCCGACAGCCATTCTTGAACGTATATTTTTGTTCATC
>JBDRGJ010000330.1:0-2240 GCA_043817835.1 bacterium | reverse complement strand
GACTATTTATCCCTCCGAACTTGCCGAAGAGATAGGGGAAAACGTCGGTCCCATGGTGGATTTCCCTGACAACTGGCCGGCCCAGCTCAATAACTATCCGGAGGAAAAGCATACATTCATGAGTGAATTGCGGATGGCCCTGGACTGGCATCGCCGGCTGGTTCCGTATTTGTTTAAGAAACAGAAACCGGATGTCATAATCCAGGATACCTACGCCCCCAATCAGATGCTCGAGAGCCGGTGGTGGCTTCCGTATCTGGATGAGAAACGCGACCGTTATAAGAGCGCGGACAGCCGCGCCAGGGAATCGGCATGGTCCGACATCCATGAGATGTACGGAGGTCTTGACGCCATACTGGGTGAGGCTATAAAGAATGCCGGGCCGGATACCCTGATAGTTTTCAGTTCGGACCACGGCATCATCCCGCTGAATAAATATGTTTTGCTGAACAATCTTTTTGCAAAAGAAGGGCTGTTGAAGTTCACTGTTGATGAGAAAACCGGAGAACCGGTAATAGACTGGGCCAACACAAAGGTAATACACCTGAAAATGCACGGCATTTATATAAATCCGGCCGGGCTCGCGGGCAACTGGCGGCGAGGTTCCGGCAGGGAATACGATGTCCTCAGGAAAAAGGTCAGGAAAATGCTGCTCGGACTCAATGACGGGGATGTCTGTCCATTCAACGACATAATCAGATGGGAAGATGCAGGCAGGCTGAGGCTTCCTAAAGACCGCGTTGCGGATCTGATACTGGTTATGAGACCAGGATACGGCCTGAACGAGGAACTGAATGCTGAACTGACGACTTTCAAGGAGGCTGTTGCCGGAGGATATAAGCAGGCGCTCGTGGCGGATGGGAATCCCGGGCTATGGACGCCTTTCGTTATAATGGGTCCCGGGGTCAAAAAAAACCACAAAATAAAGTCGCCGTTGAAAAATGCCGACCAGCTTCCGACTTTGCTGAAGCTGATGGACATCCGGATACCTCAATACATGCAGGGGCACGTTGCAGATGAAATTTTTGACAAATAATAAGACCCGCTTGTTCCTTGCAGCGGCGGCTGGTTGTTTCATTGCAGGTGCGGGGACGGCGTTTTCGCAGCATAATGTTTCCTTTAATCCGGGAACAGCAGTTGTTCCCCTTACCCCGCCCTCTCCCTTTAAAGGAGAGGGAAAGGGTGAGGGTAAACAAAAGAGTTCGGGAAGTAAAGACGATAAGCTCAACCTGACAGCGGAATCAGGGTTTAAAGAAGCTTTGAAGCTTGCCGGGCTCATAAAAAAGGGCGGCGGCGAATTCAGGATTGATAAAAGCAATCAGCGGGGGGATTGGAAAAGCGACCGCCGGTGTTACTGGACCCTTATATGCTCAAGCGGCACAAAGATACTGCGCATGGAGATTGCCAAAAACATCAGTCTTGATTACGCCGATAAGATGATGCGGGAGAGATGGACCCGTATAAAGATGCTTTATTCCGGAAATGCAGCCTATCCCGGGATGCTGACGCAGAAATTCGAAGTCCCTGACGAATTAAAGCCCGTACTTGTCAGTTCGGGCACCAGGGGGCAGCTTACCGGCATGCTCTATGGAACCGTCAATATGACCTATGGGGCCGGTTCGCAGGACCTGGCTGTTTACCGTTCAATCGTGACCTTTCTCTACTGTGCAAAGAGCGCGACTTCGGCCCAGATCGAGCTGTTTATCCCTAAAAAAGAATTTTCCGAGGAGTCGGCATTAAAGGAAGCTGAAAGTTTCATGTGCCGGTAGCTTCGCGGCTGCGACGAAAAGATGACGGGAACACCGATGAGATAATTGGTTTTGCCGGTCTTGAAAATTGCAAAGACTCATCGCGGAAGGAGCATTGAGTATGAGACATGTTTTTATTATTCTTGCGCTGGTTTTATCCCATGCCGGTTATCTGCATTGCGCCAAAGAAATTACGAACGACAGACACGTGGTGATGGTTCCGGTGACAAAGGCGCCTGAAGGGGAAATGAGAATCGGCTATTTTCACGGCGGAAGAATCCATATCCTTTATAGAATATGGCTGGATAAAGGATACAAGGCGGAAGGAGTGAAAGTCGGGTTATATTCCAAATTTCTTTACGATTGGCAGGGTCTTAATAGAAAAGGGTTCTTCAGGGTTCCGGAAAAGGCTGCAGATATGGAGGCTGTCAATAAAGGTTCTGATAATTTTGCCAGGGTGACGGGAGGAAGAATAATTGAGGCTATGGAAAA
>JBDRGJ010000329.1:0-6847 GCA_043817835.1 bacterium | reverse complement strand
CATGAAAAAAATTCAAACCTCTTATTGCCGCCGTCGCATATTGCAGACAGCGCCCTTTTGAGCAGGACCGCTGTCATGGCGCAGCGGTATTCTTTTGTGGAACGGTGATCAGTGACAGGCCGGCACTCCCTGCCTATCAGTTCCCCCGCCTCCTCTATGACTGCCGGAGACAGCGGCCTGCCGTTGAGAAACGATTCCGTCCCGGCCGCTCTTGCGACAACCGGCCCGACTGCCCCCATGAAAATCCTGCATCCGGAAATCAAGCCTTTCTCCACGCGCAGGGAAACACCGGCTGAAACCTTGGAGATTGAAAAGGCCCTGCGCGGCGACAGCTTAAGATACGCGCCTCCATGCTGTTTTTTTTCAAATTTAAACCCGAGGATAAGCTCATCGGGCCTGAGCGCCGTTTTCCTGTAGTCAGAAAAAAACTTTTCAACCGGCAGGATCCGTTTTTTACGCGGGGAAGCCAGTTCCATTTCGGCTCCCTCTGCGCAAAGCGCGCAGACACCGTCGGCAGCAGGCGAGGCATTGGCGCAATTGCCTCCGAGCGTGGCCATGTTTCTGAGCGGCGGGCTGGCGTAGCGGGAAGCGGCTGAAAAAAGAACAGGCAGCCATCTTCTGACTGCCGGAGAACATTCCAGTTCGGCTATTTTGACTCCCGCGCCTATAAAAAGGGAGTCTTTCGTTTCCCTGATCCGGCGCAGTTCAGGCATGCGGGAGATGTCAATCCAGGAACACGGAAGTCCGCTGCCGCCATGGGCCTGCACTACAATGTCTGTCCCTCCCGCCAGGTATTTGCGGGGCCTGGGAATCCCGGGAAGAATTTTCCACAGTTCCTTCAGATTTTCAGGGCTGGCAATGGTTACCGGAAACATTTCCTGATAACAACGGGTGATAAGGTGATATGTTTATACGGTGATATGGTGATAAGCATAGGGCACATATAACCCTGTCAACCTATCACCGCCGCTTGATTGCTGCGCCGGCTTTTTCTACGGCCTTGAAAATTTTCTCGTAGCCGGTGCACCTGCATATGTTGCCGGAAAGGCCGGTGGCAATCTCTTCGCGCGTGGCGGCAGGATTTTTTCTGAGCAGGGCTTCGGCGGACATTATCATGCCCGGGGTGCAGAATCCGCACTGCACTCCGCCTTCGTCCGCAAACGCCTTCTGCAACGGATGAAGCCGTCCTTTTTTCCTGAGGCCTTCTATTGTGAGGATTTCCCTGCCGCAGGCCTGGACTGCCATAAAAAGGCAGGAGTTCACGGCTTTGCCGTCCACCAGCACCACGCAGGTTCCGCACTCCCCTTCACCGCAGCCTTCCTTTGTGCCGGTAAGCCTGAGATCGTTCCTCAGAAACTCAAGCAGGGTTTTGCCGGAGTTGACATCTTTGCGGACCTTTTCGCCGTTTACCGTGCACTCAAGCGCTAGAATATTTCCTGCCGCCCGGCTTTTCAATTTTTTTGCTGCAATCATTTTGAAATCAGACTTCCCTGTTTGCTCTACCCTCTACCCCGGACCGGCTAGGGCCCCCTTTGGGGGAACCGTCTGCCCCCGAAGTCTTACGAGGGGGTGTCCCCTTCACCCTTTTTAAAGCCTGAAGCCCATGCCGATATTGAAATATGCCCCTTTTATGGTCAGGGAATCGCTCTCGCTCTTTATGCCGCGATCGAACTTCATCGTATTCAGCTGGTATCTTATCTCTGCGATAAGATCGGTATTCTGCCCCATCTGGACTCTGATGCCCACCGGGATGCGGAATATGAAGCCTATGGCGAACTCGTCCGTGGGAGCGCTGAAAGTCTTCCCGCCGGTATAACCCTTGACATACGGCAGGCTGATGGAGTTCATGGACAGCCCTAGACCTATTCCCATATATGGACTGACGACCCGGCCTTTGTGGCGGAAGAGCAGGTCTCCGCTCATCGCGAACGATTTCACCGTGGCATAATCGTCAGTGCTGAAAGTGAAGTTGCCCGGAGTTCCGCTGTTAAGCCTCCATGTTGTTTTCTGCGCGACGATGTTTCTTTTCTCGTATGACAGTTCCAGGTCCCCGCCTATATTTTTGCCGAAGCCGCCTACCCTGAATCCTATCGGACCGACGCCCGCAGTCTTCAGTTCTTCCCAGCTGACAGACCTAAAGTAAGCGGGATTAGAGCATCCGCTGCAGTATACGCCCAGGTCGTTGTAAATGCTTCCGGGCGTGGTCCCCGTTCTTATGGTGCTTAGCGAATTGGAAAATTCCAGTGCCATGGTCGGAGCGCCGAAGCCGATTAAAAAATCTATAAAGCCCTCACTCATGCCGCCTGCGCCTGCCCTTTTTGCAGGAGCCTGGTAAGCCGGCTGCTCGTAAGGCAAAGCCTGGGGCTGCTGTCTGACTTCCTCGGTTTCATCCACCCAGTCCTTCTCAAGAATGACAGTGGACGCGGTCAAAGCCTGGGCTGTCTCCGTCTTTATAAGCCTGGCGTTCACTTCCACCTTTCCCCGCTGTGTTTCCACAAGAGTGCCCGACACTATGGCTTCGACTCCGAGGAGTTTGCCCAATTCCTTCGCCGAAGTTGAGTCTATGGCGCCTGAAGTCTGGAGCTTGAGCTCCCCCATGACTTTGTCCAGGAGGTTTCTCTCCACCACTTCCAGTTTGTTCGTCTTGATTATTCTGGTGGTAAGGCGCTCGGATATTATGGTCCCGCCCTGCGACTTTCTTCCGTCCATATAAGCGAACGGAAGTATGGCGACCTTTTTATTGGTCAGCGCGACGGAGCCGGCTGTCAGTTCGGCAGCCAGCTGGTCATAGTTATCGGCGGCATCGGCCTGCGGCGGCATCGGTCCGGCCATAACAAACAACGCTATTCCCGCAGCGATTATTGTCCTTTTCATTTTTTTCGGTTCTCCTTGATATCCACCATCTTTATCTTTTTCTGCTGAAGCTTCTCCCACACCTTCTCCGGCAGCATCGGAAGCGATGCCGCTCTTATTCCGACCGCGTTCCTTATGGCATTGGCAACCGCCGGAGCCGGTCCTATATGCGGACTTTCTCCGAATCCCTTGGCATTGTAAGGTCCTTCTCCGTACGGATGCTCCAGAATAAAAGTCTTGAATTCCGGAGTCTCGACAGAAGACGGCAGCGTGTAATCACCGAAACCCGCATTAAGCATTATACCCTCTTTATAGACAAGATGCTCGCTCAGGGCGTAGCCCAGCCCCTGCATGGCTCCTCCCTGCACCTGTCCTTCCGCCAGCTGCGGATTGACCGCTCTGCCCAGATCATGGGCCGAGGTCAGCCTGGTCACCCTGGTCTCGCCTGTTTCAACGTCCACCTCTGCCTCGGCCACATTGGCGGAGTAGGAGTAAGCGACATAGGTGTCCCCCTGCCCGTTCTCCATGTTGTAAGAGGTATGCGGAGCGGCGTACCATCCCTGCTCCGCCATCTTCAGCCGTCTGTTCCAGCATTCCTTTGCCGCTTCGGAGAAGGAAACTTCCGTTTCCCCGGCCCGGAAA
The DNA here is from genome assembly GCA_043817835.1 of bacterium. Lineage (GTDB taxonomy): Bacteria > Elusimicrobiota > Elusimicrobia > Elusimicrobiales > CAZFMJ01 > JBDRGJ01. Next base: position 3,352 of record JBDRGJ010000329.1, on the reverse strand, counting down.
AACCCTTCGCATGCCGACATGCCGCCTGAAATATCTGCCCCTGGCGTGCCGCAAACCTCGGTCTCGACCTCCGGTCGTACCGTCACGGGAGCCTTTGGCTCATCAAACGGTGCTGACCGCACCTGCTCAGGGCCTCTGGCCGGAAAAACAGGTGCCGGTGCACCCTGCGCAGAGCTCCGGGTACGGCGGTCCGCCATAGGCTGAACATCCCCGCCGGCCTTGCGGCCTGCGCCTTTGGCGGAAAGCATTTCGGCCGCGACAGCGAAAATTTTTTCTTTCAACGGCCCGCATGCGTCCATTATGGCATTGCCTGACATAAGGGTGGTGCGGCTTGCCACTGTCGGACCCGAGTCCGGGACTCTGCTGGTGTCCACATCCATTATCCTTACGGCCTCATACGGCGCGTTGAGTATTTCGGCGCAGATCTGGGAAAGAACGGTTTGGGCGCCCTGGCCCATCTCCGTGTTGCCCACTGAAACCAGCACTGCGCCGTCTTTGTGTACGCTGACCTGGGCCCCGGCCCTGTCCAGGTATTTTCCCCTGGCTCCGAGACCGACCCCGTAAAAATTAGCGGATACGCCTATCCCTTTTTTTACCGCCCCGCTGCCGGAGCCGGCTTTCTTCCTGCTCATATCCCACCCGGAACCGCTCCTCACCTTTTCCAGCGCTTCAGTCAATCCGCATGAGCCCTTTATGATCTGGCCGGTCGCGGTAGTATCGCCTTCCCTGAGCGCGTTCTTGATGCGGAAGTCCATCGGGTCCATTCCCAGCTTAAGGGCAAGTTCGTCTATAAGTGATTCGTTGGCAAAAGCTATCTGCGGCTGGCCGAAGCCGCGGAAGGCTCCGCAGGGCACTTTATTGGTGGCCGCAGCATAGGCCTCTATAAAGACGTCGGGTATGCGATACGGGCCGGCGGCGTGCACCGCTCCTCTCCAGAGAACTATCGGCGAAAGCGTGGAATAAGCGCCGCCGTCCAGGACGTATTTAACCACACAGGAGACAAGGGTCCCGTCTTTTCCGGCACCGTAGCTTATCCTTGTCCAGGAAGGATGGCGCTTGCTCATGGACTGGAAATCCTCTTTTCTGCCGTAGACCAGTTTCACCGGGCGGCCTGTTTTACGCGCGGCTATGGCTGCATGTGATGCGACCAGGGCCGGCACGTCTTCCTTACCTCCGAACCCTCCTCCCGTGACACGCTGGACAATACGCACTTTATTGAAGGACACGCCCAGTGCCTGGGCCACGGCATCATGAACGTAGAACGGGCACTGCATGGAACCGTACACTGTCATGACCCCGTCCGCTTCCGGAAAAGCTATCACCCCCTGCGTCTCCAGGTAGGCGTGTGCCTGGTAATTGGTTGTGAAAACCCCTTCCACGGTGACATCCGCTTCCTTCAGTGCTTTATGTGCGTCGCCTTTCCTTATTACATAGCTTGAAAAAATATTGTCCTCGCCGTAGATTCTGGGCGAATTTTTTTCCATGGCATTAAGCGGATTGTCGATGAATGGAAGCTCTTTGCAATCGATTTTAACGGCAGCAGCCGCAGCTCTGGCAGCATCAGGGGTTTCGGCAAGAACCAGCGCCAGGGTTTCTCCTGCGAATTTTGATTCTTTTTCCGGGAAGAATGGGCAGTCCTGCATTACCACCGGCCAGCGGTTTATTCCTGGGACATCACTTGCAGATACCAGGGTGATAAAGCCCGGCATTTTTTTTGCTGCCGCGTCTGAAATGCCGCTTATCCGCATCCTGGGCCCGGGGCTTCGCACGGCACAGGCATGCAGCATCCCCTCATAACCGTAGTCGTCGATGTAAAGCGCCTCTCCGGTGACCTTAGCAGCGGCGTCTTTTCTTTCAACGGATCTGCCCACGCAAAAAAGTTTTTCCTGGTTTGACATACTTATAAAGACAGAAGTTGAGAAGTTAAGAGGTTGAGAACTTCGGATCAAGAACAGTATATTTTTCGATCTTCCCAACAGTCGCAGATTTTTTAACTTTGGCTGTTTCTCATCTTCCTACGTTTTTATCTTCTCAACTTCGGCCGTTTCTTAACCTCGGCTGCATCTCTCATGTGCTTTCCGTTCCGCTTGTTGTGGACCTTAAGTATCTCGGACAGCACGGCTATTGAAATCTCTCCCGGAGTCTTGCCTCCTATATTAAGTCCTATGGGAGAAAACACCCTTGGATCCCGTTCCGGATGCAGACCTTTTTTGTTTAAATTTCTGAAAACAGCGGGAATTTTATGCCTGCTGCCTATCATACCAATATACGCCGCTTTTGTCTTAAGAGCCTTCTCAATGCATTCCTGATCCAGTGAATGGCCTCTGGTCACTATGACTATATAAGTTCTGCCGTCCACCCCGGCTTCAGCCACCGCCTTGTCAGGCCTGACAGCTATAATGCGTGAAGCGCCGGGAAAAGCCATCCTGTCGGCAAATTCCTCCCTGTCGTCCGCCACGTCATATGGAATGCCCGCGGCTTCGGCGGCCTGGGCTATTTTGCGCCCTACGTGGCCTGCGCCCAATATGAGCAGTTTAAAGTCCCTGACATATGTGTCTATGAAAATCTCCACTTTACCCATGCAGATCATGCCGATGCCTTTAGGCGTCAGGCTGAAAACAGCCTTTCTGCTTTCCCTTTTTTTAATCGCATCCACTGCTTCTTTTATGGCCAGAGCCTCTATTTTCCCGCCGCCTACGGTCCCCGCGATTGAACCGTCGGAATACACCAGCATCTTTGCTCCGAAATCGCGCGGAGTGGAACCGGCGGAAGAGATTATTGTGACAAGGGCGGCGTCTCTTCCCGACTCGATCGCTTCAGAAAGCAGTTTTATGACGTTTTTTTCTTCTTTCATTTTTTAAATCCTCCTCCCCTCCTCACCTCATCCCTTACTCTCTCATAATCCTCCGGCGTATCAACGTCTCTCACCGTCCCCGGGTCATTCACATCCATATCCGTTACTTTTACGGAGGAATGGTGTGTTACCCAGTGAAGCCCCAGGTCATCAGGCCCTGAAAAGCACAGTTCCCATACCTGCTTTGGCAGAATAATCGGGTGCCCTCTCTTTCCTTTATATCCGGGTATGATTATATTGCCCGGATTGACTCTCCAGCACTCCAACAGTCTTTCGCAGGTGGAGGGACTGACAAGCGGCTGGTCCGCAAGGCACAGAAACATGGCATCAGCATCCGGAGGAAGACGCTTCAATCCGGCTCTCAGCGATGAAATCTGGCCTTTTTCAGGCTCGGGATTTAACACGATCCTTTCCCCCTTAATCTTCCAGCCCATTTTCACGGCTTCCGCATGCCGGCCAAGAACTACTGTTATGTCGCTGATGCCTGCAGCCCTGTTC
>JBDRGJ010000328.1:0-2062 GCA_043817835.1 bacterium | reverse complement strand
AATCCTCGGATAAGGACAAATTTTTCTACTGTAGCCCGCCGATTTATCGGCGCTGTAATCGAAAGCCCGATGAATCGGGCAACTACACCCGTCTGGTGAAAAATGTCAAGGGCATACCTGGGCGTTAGCCGAGGATTTGGGCGATATGCCATGCTTGCATTGTGGGCCGCCTACATGATAAAACCTGTATGGACCGTATGCCGCCATGGATTTAACATGTTAAATGAACTCCTAAGATTGAAATCGCGGAAGCATATAATATTTGTCGCGCTGTTCCTGCTGCTGCCGGCCGTATTCCCCGGACAGATTATTGCCCGCATTGCCGGCTTCAGCGATGCAACCGGAAAAGCGCTCGACGGCTTTTTCGACAGACACAAAGAAACCGCCGGGCGGAAAGTGGCGGTATTCGACCTTGACGGGACCCTGATGGGCCAGGTCCCGTACTATGCCGCGGATGAATTTTTTCTGCAGGAATCCGAAGCCGGATTAATCACTCCCCAGTGCCTTCCCGAAACAGCAGGCGTATCTCCGTCTTCAAGCGCCGCCCTCAACTATGTCGCAATAGGCAGGGAACTGGGACACAAATACGGACTTCTGTGGCGGGTGAAAACCCTCAAAGGGCAGAAAGCGGCAGCCGTAAGCCGAAGAGCCATGGATTTCTACACGAAGCATTACCTCAGGAAGATATTCGCCCCCATGAAGGAGCTTGTCGATATCCTTCACGAGAAAGGATTCGAGGTGTGGGTTATAACGGGTTCGCCGGAAATTTACGTTAATGAGTTTGTCTCCCTGCATTTTGGAATCCATCCCTGCAGGGTGATAGGCTCCAGGACCATAATACACGACGGAACCCTGACTGATATCCCGGCCGGTCCGTCTATGCACAGAGACGGAAAGGTTGAAGCCATAGAGACCTTCATCAAGGCAAAACCCCTTCTGGTTGCAGGCAACGCCGTGGGGGACCTTGATATGCTCAAATTCAGCCGGGACCTGTCAATGGTCATAAATCCCCCCACTGCCCTGAGGAAAAAGTCTGAAGAGCTGGGCTGGCTGATAGAACTAATTCCGGACAGCCAGCTTCCGGATTCCCCCCGCCTTCACCTTAAATACGGCCTGAGTCTAAACAACTGAAATCGGCTTCAAAGTGCCTGTTTTTGCCTGCATTCTTAAGTATTTGATAAACTTTCACCAGATTGTCTGCCAGCGGGCGTAAGATTTTTATCCGCCGCAGAAGATGCTTTAAAATTAAAAAATGACGATCGCCGGATTGAAAGATAAAGTTGCGGAACTTGTGCGGGGACTGGATATTCCACAGCTGAAAAATGAAGGCCTGCTTCCCATAAATGATCTGTTTTTCCCCTCGGTGCATTACCCTCCGATTACGATGTACCCGCCGATAGGCGAAGATGACCTGTTTCTTGGATATCAAACCCCTGCAAACGGACTTTTCGACATTTATGCCCATGTTCCGTTCTGCATAAAATACTGCGCATTCTGTCACTATCCGGTGAAGCTCGGAGAGCGTCCCTCGGAAAAAGACCGCTATCTGGACGCTCTTGAAAAAGAAATGGACCTGTATCTTGCCAGGCTGGGATTAAAGGAATTCAAGTCCAGGTCCATACTGGTCGGCGGAGGGACTCCGACTTATTTGAGTCCCGGACAACTGCAACGCTTCCTCGATTCTTTCTGCAGGCGGATTGACATGTCATCGAAACCCCAGTTTTCCTACGATGTGGACCCGATAACAATTTCAGGCCCGACGGGCAGAGAACGTCTGAAGCTGCTGCGCGAACACGGGGTGAACCGTCTCACCATCGGACTTCAGTCCTTGGATGACGGCCTGTTAAAAGGGATGAACCGCCATCACAATGCCGCTGAAGCCATGCAATCCGTGCGCGAAGCCAAAGAAGCCGGATTCAAGGTAAACGTAGAACTCATCTACGGCTATCCCGGCCAGACTTTCGAATGCTGGGCTGACTCCCTGGAAAAGACGGCTAAACTGGATGCGGAAGAGATCCAGCTTTACCGGCTTAAAATCGTCCCCTACGGAGATCACACGGGG
>JBDRGJ010000327.1:0-3331 GCA_043817835.1 bacterium | reverse complement strand
CATTGTGATGCAGGCCGGCCTTCAGTATTTTTTTTCCGTTGACGAAAGTACCGTTCGTGGAGCCCAGGTCCTCGACAAAGAAAGTGCCGCCCGACAGATATATCTTGCAATGGTGCCCCGAGACGGCCGGGTGGTCGATCGCTATGTCATTGTCGGATTTTCTTCCAACGGAAAAAGATGTCTTATCCGCCGGTATGGTAATTTCTTTAAGTACGGCAGTTTCGAACTTCAGAAGAAGTTTAGGCATGAATTTTCCTTAAAACGTCTTTCAGAGAATCTTTCCAGTTTCCTGCTTTCACCGTGACGCAGGCAACAGTTATGTTGTCCGGCCCTCCGGCGGCATTGGCCTCATCCACCATGATTTCGCATACCGCGGCGTCATCGGTTTTCTGGGCCAGAACCCCGGCTATGCGCTCTTCGGGGAGTGCTTTGAAAAGTCCGTCCGTGCACAGGAAAATCCTGTCGCCGTCTTTCAATTCCCTTTCGTGCATGTCGATTTTTATCGTCTTCTGGGTGCCGAGCGCGCGTGTAAGTATGTTCTGAAGGGATGAAGTCTCCGCCTGCTGTTTTGTTATCAGGCCTTTCCTCACCTGATCCATCACCAGTGAGTGATCCCGGGTAATCTGCTCAAAGGTCCCTGCGCGTAAAAGATATATGCGCGAATCGCCTACGTGGGCGATAAAAAGCTTGCCGCTTCTTACCAGCGCAGCGCTCAGCGTGGTGCCCATACCCTTGTTTTCGGCCATGCTTCCGGCGGCCTCGTAGATTATGTCGTTGGCGAGCTGGGCGGCGAAAGCCATCTGGTTGGTCTCAAGCGAAAATTCATCGTTGTATGCAGGCGGCTTTATCCTGCCGGAAGACATGGACTCGAATCTTTCCCTGAGCACTTTCACCGCCAGGCTGCTTGCCAGTTCGCCGGAATTGTGCCCGCCCATACCGTCAGCCACCGCGACCAGGCCGAGTTGCGCATCGATAAGCAGACTGTCCTCGTTTTTTTCCCGTGACCTGCCCTGGTCCGTTCTGGCGGCGAATTCTGGTTTCAGGTTCATTTGAGCTCTTCGTCTTCCGGATATATTATAGGAAGGGTCTTTTCAAGGTCCAGGCCTTTCTTAGGTGCGGAACCTGTCTGGGGTTTTGGATGTTCCGCCGCCGGTGAAGAACGAGGACTGGGGACTGCCTGCCCGGCCAGGGAGGACTGAGGACCTGGAGTCGTGGGCTGAGGTTTTGGGGCGGAGTCCTGAGTTTTATGCTCTGGTGCGCCGGCGGATTTTTCCGCAGGGGAGACAGGGGCGGGGGTTTCAGTTTTCGGCATTGCCGGAGCATTCCCTTCCAGGCCTTTCGCCATCGGTATGACGGAGCGGGCAGGCGGTTTTTCTGTCGCAGCCGGCTCAGGTTTTGCTGCCGGAGCGGTGGAGGCCGGGATCGGCTGCGAAGTGCCGGACACGCCTGACAGTGAAGGCTTTTCAATGACAGGCTGGATTTTTATCTCATCATTTTTTGCTGCCGAAGGCGACAAGCCGGCTGCAGGCGGTTTTTCCAGCCCCTGGACCGGCGAGAGAGAAACGGGCTTTATTTCCGGTTTGGCGGCGGCCTGCGGGGTCGGAGACGGGTTTGGCGCAGCATGGTTTTGCGGTGAAGGGGCTTTTACAGGCGTTTCCTGCCTGACAGGTCCGGGCGCGGCTGCAGGCTGAACTCTGACCGGTTTTACCGCAGCAGGGTTTTGCGGTAAAGGGGTTTTTACAGGCGTTTCCTGCCTGGCAGGTCCGGGCGCGGCAGCAGGCTGAACCCCGACCGGTTTTACCGCAGGCGGCTGGCCGACGCTGTTTTTGACCGCGGGCAGAACTGCTGCAGCCTGAGGTTTTTGACCGGCGGGTCCGTGCTGGGGGGCGGCGGCTTTCACAGGGGCCGCTGCAGCAGCAGGCGCCGGTCCTGGTTTTCCATGCGCAGCGGATGCAAGTTCTCCTGCAACAGTCCTGAGATCCGCAGCCATTTCCTCAGCGGTCTGGTACCTTTCATCGGGGTTCTTTTTAAGCGCTTTATCCATCACTTTAACAAGGCCTGCAGGTATATCCTTGCGGATGGCGAGCGGGTCGGGATACGGATCGCTGGCTATCTGGAAGAAAAGCGTTCCCACGGAGTCTCCGCCCTTCCATGGACGTTCGCCGGTAAGGAGCTCGTAGAGAGTCACGCCCAGCGAAAAGATGTCGGCGCGGCCGTCCACCTTTTTGCCGGATATCTGTTCCGGACTCATGTAATACGGGGTGCCAAGCACGGTGCCTGTGGCGGTCTTGGAAGATTCGGTTATGCGCGCTATGCCGAAATCCGTGACCCTTACCGCTCCGTCCTCAAGCAGCATGATGTTGGTCGGCTTGATGTCCCTGTGGATTATGCCCTGCTTGTGTGCGTAGCCCAGTGCGTCGGCCACGCTGGCGATGTTGTCCACCACCTTGTTCAGGGGCAGCAGGTTTTCCCTGGACGTCCATTTTTTAAAGTCGTCGCCTTTGAGCAGTTCCATGGCGATGTAGGCTATGTCATTTTCTTCGCCGGCGTCGAAAATCTTAACGATATTGGGGTGCGAAAGATTTCCGGCCGCCTGGGCTTCGCGGAAGAACCTGATCTTTATCTCCTTCATGGTTTTTTCATCCGCATTGTCGGCTTCCAGACGCATTGTCTTTATGGCAACCGTCCTGTTTATCTTGGGGTCCCTTCCCAGATAAACTACGCCCATGGCGCCCTTGCCCAGTTCCTTTGTGACTTCGTAGCGGCCCAGGGTGGGGGTCTGGCTGGAACCTTCCACTATTACAGTCGACTCGGCGGACCTGCCGCCGATAGCGCCGAAGACGGCTCCGTCCGCCGCCTTTCTGAGCATCTCGATTTTTTTCGGTATGTCTTTGTAGGAAGCGTCGCTGATGGCGATGTGCTCGTAAACGGCCACAGCCTTATTGAACTGCCTCTTCCTTTCAAAATCCAGGCCCAGGTTATAAAGCAGGTCCTTCATGGGTCCGTCGACGGGACATATCCGGAACTTTTCAAAAGCCAGGTCAAGCATTCCCTGCCCCTGGAAGGAAAGTCCCAGCATCTTGTTCGTCTCGATGGCAGAGGCTTCCACCAGTTCCTTCTTCTTCTCGGTCACAAGGAAGCGTTTGGATGTTATAACGGTATAGCCGGCGGCCAGAAGAAGGACGGGATAGGTCAGCTTGAGCCATTCGCTGCGGGAAACGAAGAAATGGGCTGCTGCAGCCAGCAATCCAGCCAGCAGGAGGATTGTAAGAACAGCACCAGGCAGGGCCTTGAGACGCGGCAGGAGAAAGGTTATGAAGAGGCCCATGAG
>JBDRGJ010000326.1:0-4329 GCA_043817835.1 bacterium | reverse complement strand
AGCATTCACCAGGTCTGGCAGGGCAGATTTGATTCAGCCGGTGTAAAGGATAAAGGCATTGAGGTTTTCCATTTCTCGACGCCCAATGAACTGCGCGAATGGGTAAAAAACAACCCCACATCAGCCGAAAACGCCTTATATCTGACGGATTACGAGCTTCTGGGGCATCAGGAAACCGGCTTAAGCTTGGTGGAAGAACTGAATATCGGCGCAGGTTCTATTCTTGTAACCAGCCGTTACGAAGAAAAACAGATTCTGGATAACTGCATACGCTTAAAAGTAAGAATGATCCCCAAAGGACTGGCGGGACTTGTTCCTATACAAATAGCGGATAGCGTAAAGCGAATAGCGATTAGTAAAAATTCATATACACAAGAAAACAAGTCTGATCCAGGCCCGTCCGCTCTAACCCCTAAACTCTCCTCTCTAAACTCCGCCGTGCTGATAGATGATGATGCCCTTATTCATATGACCTGGAAGATGTCCGCCAGGAACAAAGGGATAGCACTAAAAGCCTTTAAAAATCCGAAAGACTTTCTTGCCATCGCAGAAGACATTCATAAAGAAACGCCGGTTTATATCGACTCGGAACTCGGGGAAGGGCTCAAGGGAGAGAATATCGCGAAAAATCTGCATGACATGGGCTTCCAGAATCTCTACATGGAGACAGGCCATCCTCCGGAAGTATTCGCCCATCTCACCTATATAAAAGATGTTATCGACAAAGAGCCGCCCTGGGACTGATAGTCCGCTTTTTTGGGGAAGGCATGCCAACCGCGCAGAAACTCAGACGGCAAAATGATGAATAATTTCAGAAATAAATGTCTGGTAGGGAACACCCAGCCGTCTGGCTTTTTCTCTTATATGGCTTAAATCCTTGCTGTTTACGCGTATAATGAACCTCCGCACAGCAAGCTGTGCGGTATCAAGCGGTTAAATCGAAGAGCTTTATCTGTTGAGCATCACTATGCTTACCCTGTTTAGCAACATAAGCACGAATCACTTCTTTGTTTCCACCTTCGCCAACGGTAGCCACAAAGTAACCGTCGGTCCACAGCTCGCCACCCCAAAGTTCTTCCTTGAGATCCAAATGCTTCTGGAAAAGTTCTCGCGCCGTTATGCTCTTCACTATCTGGATTATCTGAGACGGCGAGTACTTTGGGTTCGATTCCTCTGAAGTAGCCCTGTATGATAACGGGTGGTTGTTGCGAGATCCCGAAGGTCCTTCGGAGCCCAGTTGGCGAGTGGATTACCCTTGAGATAACCCCAAAGTGGTTCCACCGGATTGAGTTCCGGAGCATACGGCGGAAAAAAATCAGTTTGAATCCCAGGGTGCTTCCGTAACCAAAGGCGAACCGCAACAGATCTGTGCGCTTGCAGACGATCCCAGAGAATGATCATTGGCCGTTGTAACTGCCGGAGCAAGGCTTGAAGGAAGCGCAAAACTTGCGGAGTTCTAATATTTGCATTAGCTACGAACGGATCCCGGGCCCTTACAAACCTGGTTACTTCCAAATCAGGAGCGCCGTGTCCGGAATCAGGCCCAAATCCAGGAACACTATAACCACTGATACATAACTCCGGTTTATGAGCGGCTGCCGTCCTATTTTGTTTCTTCCGCGGCGGTCTTCGCGCTGCTGCCGCCGGAGGACTTTCCGGCGTTGAGGGAATCAGAATCTTCGGATCGCGGACGGCCTGCTATTTCCTTATAGACCATTTCAGATACCCTGCGTATGACATCTCCTCTTGTACGCATCCAGTTAAAGTAGCTCTGCGCGGACTTTTCCTTCTCTATAACGCCGACTATTATATAAGGGAAACTCCCGCCGTCTTCTATGTTCTTGGCGACAAGTATTCCCATGTTGCCGCAAAGATGGCTTGTGGTGCCGGTCTTGTCGTATACCTCGGTTCCCTCCGGAACGCCCGGTGTGGCTGTGTAGAGGCGGTCCGGATTGGACAGGTTCATCAGCCGTTTTATTTCAACCGAACGGGGGAGGGTGTCGTTCCACAGGGCGTATAGGAAACGGCTGTAATCGTGCGCGGAGGCCTTATTGCGGTAAGTACGGCCGCTGGTCGGTATGTACTCCACAATTCTTGTATTACTGAGTATCGCTCCGTAATTACCACTGAGCAGACGCTGGACAGCCGCCGGTCCGCCCAACCGCCGAAAGAACCAATTCGTAGCGGCATTATTGGAATCCCTTATCATGCTTACCATGCGCCGGCGCGCTTCATCGGAGTAGGATTTGCGTCCGGCTTCCACTTCGTGAAAATAGGCCAGCGCTACGAAAGGCTTTATAAGGCTTGCGGCCTCCAGCGGGATGTCCTCATTGATGCTGACCAGTTTTTTGTCCGAAGAAAGGTCGTAGACGATCCAGGCCGTACGTTCATTCTGCCTGATAACGCCGCGCTTGCGCAGTTTTTTAATGTAGTTCTCGATATCGGACTCAAGCGGAGACGAAGCCGGTCCGCAGCGGACAGCGGGAGCCGTTTCGGGGCTTTCAGGCGACGCCCAATCCCGGGCCTCGATCCATATCGCCGGCTTAAGTCCCCCGTCTGTTAAAAGCCGGGAGTGCGCCGCCGCAACAGTCTTAGCCGACTCAAGCCCGCCGCTGCGCCGGTAAATAAGCCCGTAGTTCTCTGAACCCCGGACCAGGCGCAGTTTCCCGGCCACATCCGGTCCCAGTATTTTTGCGACCCTGGTTTTGTAGGAAGCTACGCTTGCACGGTCAGAGTGCCACAGGTATGAAATATCATAATCCGCGCCCAGCGCGGATGAAGCAATAAAGACAACGCAGAAGAAAGCGAACAGGAGGGATGCTTGCGGCAAACCGCGGATGTAACGGTAAAAGACAGGAGACTTCGCCATGAACTATATACTAACAGCTTCTCGTATTTTTTTCAATGGCGTTATTATCATCGTTTTTCCGCGAGTCCCTGAAAAGACAAAACCGCATTCGTCACCGAAGAAGAACCCTGCGGAACTCCGCGAATGCGGACTTACTTGCCGGTGATAGCGTATCAGGTTTTAAAAACAATCTCAAGGTGACCGGAGATTGTCGTTCGGGATAACCCTGATTTTATTCTCCTTCGCCAAATATCCCCGCAGCTTGCTGCGGGGATGCCCGGCCTTCGCAGCCGCTTCGGCGCCCGTCCTCCGCAGTAGCTCTGCTACGGAGGATGGAGAGTAGGCAAGGAGGGTTGTGCTACGGACGCCGTCGTCCATAGCCGGACTATGGCGTCGGACGAGGAATTCCGCTTGATACCGCTCAGCAAGCTGAGCGGAGCTTCATTGTATAAGATCTCCTGACCAGAGTTTTCCCAGAAATATTTTCCATGGCAGTATTGAGATGCCATCCACCAGCCTGGGTTTGGGGTCCATGGACACCACAATACAGTTTTTAACCTTGTATTCGTCCCCGAATGCTTTCAATCCTTTAAGGTGCTGCGGCGCCGCCCGGTCAGTTCCCTTAACCTCTATAGCCGTGTGATGGTCGCCGAGGATAAAATATTTGCTTTCGTTTATACATGCATTCACTTGTGTCCAATTTGGACAGCATGCTCAGACGAAAAGTTCATTTTGACATTTAAAATCAATTGCACCCCCTCACCTTAATCCTCTCCTTCGAGGGAGAGGGAAGGGTGAGGGTGAAAATGGAGTAATTTGGACAGCAATGACATGCATTATTAAACTTCAATATTAATATGGCACACCAATCAGAAGCCGTCAAGGGAGCAAAATGCGGACTGAAAAAGGACTTAATTCCCGGCTTGGTCGGTTCTTCCGATGCCTCCGGGGGCAACAAACCATACACCAACCATACAAGAACCATACAGCATGTATGGTTCTTGTATGGTTATGAGGGATGCAGAAAATTAAAAGTGCCGGAGAAAGGCTACGCGGTGCGTGCGACGTACCTCCAGGAAATTAGGTCAGATAGCATGGGGATACAAAAAATCCGCTTTTAACGTCTCACGTTTTACTCCTCACTTTTCACTTTCCAAGATGTGCTGGAATCTTCAGGACAATCCCTGTAACCGAAAAAATGCAGGAAGATAAAGCAGTAATCGCGAGAATCGCAATGGGTATGCGTTTCCCTTCCCTGTCCCTCAATTCGTAATTTTCGTGTATATCGAGAAAATCGCTGAACTGGAATGTTACGCTATCAGAATTGCCTTTATTGCTTTTGAAATTTGTCACCGTCCCCAAAGATTCCCCATTCTTAAAGAGTTTCATTCAGTATCCCCCATTGAACCCGAAACGTTTCTTAATACTATTTGCTCGACTCAATTTACATTTTCAGGCCCTACTGATTCCAGCGGGCACAA
>JBDRGJ010000325.1:0-7065 GCA_043817835.1 bacterium | reverse complement strand
CCTGCTGTTCCCCCGGGCCGGGGTCTACGTATAGGCTTTTTAGAATTGGATAGACGAAGCGATGCAAGCGGAGCCAGAGATCGTCCGATATCCCATCTGTTTTGGGAGCGCGTTGTGAATCATTTTCGCGCGCATTCTGTCGACAACTCGCAGGGGAACCTCCGCGCTTCTCAGCCGACTTCTTCTTTAAGAGGTCTTTTTGCAGGTCTTCCAGGGTGTAATTCTTCCGTCGTAAGATCGGCCCTGAAACCCTGGCGGGAAGGTGCCGCAGTATAAGGCCTATCCCCTCCCGGTCGGCGCAGTCGGTAAGGTAATATTTGCCGTCCGGGCCCGGCAGGCGCAGTTGTCGACAAACTGTCGACAACTCAATGCCGCTACTTGCCGCCATGCGCTTTTTGACACGGTACCAGTAATCCCTCGGGTTCTTGCTGCCTGTGACGCCGGCTATGGCGTCTATGACGGAATAATACTGCTTCTTGCCTCTGGCGGTCTGCCGTATCCAACTACCCACAAATGATTTTTCTTTCATTGAGCCTCCTAGTTAGATAGGTTTCATGAAACAATCTTTATAGACCTTGTTCAATACGGAATTTCGGGACGCTACGATAATGAAGCCGGCATAGTTCTGATCCGTTCCAAGCGGCCGGTGGTGCCGGCGGGCTGTCCTTGAGCGGTCCCAGGCCCGGGCCGAGGTCAGGTTCAGGTGTCAGTAAGCTTTGAATTCCAGTATTCTATGTAGGCCAGATAGGACCTGAGCGATGTCAGGAAAACAATGTGACGCTCGGCTGCAATACGCCGTGCTGCAATGGTCTTCAGCCCTTCGCGTGCCGCCCTTTCCACGCGGTGGTTGCCGTCGATCACGTTGAATCTCCCCGGTGATATTTCAGCGAGGAGTATCGGCTTGGACACATCGGCCTGGCGGATCGTCTTCTCGTCCAACCTCTCGGGAGTGATGCTGCGAAGCGGGGCTACTTCCGTCTCACCGGCGGGAAATCCGCCGGAATCGGCTTCAATATACGCCAGCATCTTCGTAATATTGAACTCAAAGATGCCGTTGGGAAACAGTTCGTCCCCTTCGCTCAAAGGGAGCGGCGTGAAATCCTTATCAGGCGTCATGTGCCTGGGGTGAAGACTGGTTTTATTACGTCGGCGCCTGTTTGTTCCCGCCATACTCTGACCTCTATCCGCGCGAGTTCTTCCTTGGATTTCCCGCTAGTTGCGGTTTCATGCGCTATATTTTGTAAAGTTAAACAGTCAATATCTCCGGTTTTTGACTGTAGGTTTTGCCGTACAAAGAGCGACCGGCTTTCTTTTTGTTTGTTCCCCCCCACTGCTTAAAAAAGAAAGGAACTTCGGATTTAAGGGATTTGTCGCGGATTTCCGTTACCCATTCCGGCTTTATCGGCCTGGCGCCGGGGCCCGACTCTCCGCCGACAATAACCCAGCCTATTCCTTTGAGATCAAGCCGGGTGAGCGGGCCCAGCAAAGGCTCCAATGAGAGGAACTTCGTTTTCGCGCCGGTTTTTTTAAGATGCTCCAGCCTGTAGAGATATTTTTCGTTTTCTACGGTCACGCCCATTAATACATTGTCAGCCCAAGGGAGTTGCTTGTTAATATACAGAAGGCGCTCGGAGCGCTTTGTGAGAATCTGGAATTTGTGCCAATGGGCTTCGCGCATCACTTTGAACATGTCGAAAATGAACCTGTCCGGCACGTCTTTGTGGAAGAGGTCGCTCATGGAGTTTACGAAGATAAGTTGCGGTTTTTTCCATTTAAGCGGCAACGGCAGGGAATCCCGGTGGACAGTAAGTTTAAAGCCGTTTTTATAATTGGCCGAGCCCATAGCCTTAAGCCGTCGCGTCATGCGCGCGGCATAGCAGTTAAGGCAACCGTCACTTATCTTGGTGCAGCCGGTTACCGGGTTCCAGGTGGCTTCTGTCCATTCAATCGCAGAATTTTGTGACATTCCTTGTCAATGTGCCTTATTTTTCATCCCCGCCTTTCAAATATTTCGCAAACGCTTTGTCAAAATCTGAAATGTAGTCCCGGTCCTGCTGAATCCTGAACTTTTCATATTCAGCATGGGCTTTTGCTTCCGCTTTATCATGAGAAATCTGGCCCGCGTTCGGCAGACTTTTCTGATCTGTATAGTTTAGAAACTTTTCCACATACGCAAGCCAGTCCTTCATTGTCATAACCTTCTGGTTCAACGCTCTCAACTCGGCGAAATCAATAAACATCCCTACCAGTCTGTCCAGCTTGGAAATCTCAGTTTTGTTCAGGTAGTTTTTAGCTATAGTCACATCGCTTTTAAGAATTTTGTCTTTTGGCGCGTTCTTCCAGGTTGTCATGCCCATAAACGGCTTTTTACTGTCGGCACGGTTATAGACAATTTCCGCGGCAGTGTGGCCTGTAATGGCAAAGTGCAACTTATTTTGGACAATCCGGTAAAAAGAATGAGTTTCTTCGCTATCGCCGCGATAATCGCTGCTGCACTGCTCAAAGACATCAGCTATTTTCTGATAAGCGCGCCGCTCGCTGGCGCGAATTTCGCGTATTTTCTCCAGTAATTCATCAAAATAGTCTTTGCCGAACGGTCTTCCGTTTTTTAGCATCTGGTCATTTAAGACAAAACCTTTGACAATGTATTCACGTAAAGTGTTTGTGGCCCAAATACGGAAATGGGTGGCCTTTGCCGAGTTTACGCGATAACCTACAGCAATGACAGCGTCCAGATTGTAAAACTCTACATCGCGCGAAATCTTGCGGCCGCCTTCTATTTGAACTGTTTCCATTTTGGAAACAGTTGCCCCTTGTATCAATTCCCCGCTGTCATAAATGTTTTTGAGATGTTTGGATATCGCCGGGATCTTGACGTTAAATAGTTCCGCTATGGTTTTTTGGGTAAGCCAGAAATTGTCTTTTGCAAAATAAACATCCACCGTAACATTGCCGTCCGGCGCAGTATAGAGAACTATGGGGTTTTGTTTGCGTGGGTCTTTGTCGTCGTTGGTCATATGTCCCTCACATTTATATGTACTCCGTCTTGGGACCATTCTCCCGGCTCAGGAAAATGGTTCTGAATTAGATAGTCTGTCACTTAGGTGGTGTCGTCAAGTATTCCTTGACAACTGAACTCTCTTCGATTATCCTTGCCCTCATGGCCAATTTCCAATTTAAAGCTGTACCCACATAGATATTATAGAACTACGGTGGTCGGGAGAGTCTAGACCAGTTCTAAGCCCTTCCTAAAGTGGTCTGCATCATCCCTATCTGTCCGTCGTTAACTCTCCAGTCTATCCCTGCCTTGAACATCTCCCACGGTGTCTTGTATTCCAGTGACTGGTGCCGCCGCTCCGTGTTGTAAAAGCGGAAGTATCTCTCCAGGCCAGCCCTGCACTGCGGAATGTCCTGGTACTCGTGCAGGAAGATGTCCTCGTACTTCACCGCCCACCATAGCCGCTCCGTAAAGATGTTATCATAAGCCCTGCCGCGGCTGTCCATGCTGATCTTAACGGTTTCCTCGGCCTTCAGCCGGCCTATGAAATCCTCGCTTGTGAACTGGCTGCCCTGGTCGCTGTTGAAGATCTCCGGCTTGCCATGCCGCTGTAGTGCCTCGTCCAGCACCGCCACGCAAAAATCGCTCTCCAGCGTGTTCGACAGCTTCCAACTCAACACCCGGCGACTGTACCAGTCGATAATGGCCACCAGGTAGGCGAACCCGTGCGCCAGGCGCACATAGGTTATGTCCACGCCCCAAACCTGGTTGGGCCGAACAATCTCGAGCCCCTTGAGCAGGTAAGGGTATATCCGATGCGCCGGATTGGGTTTGGACAAATTCCGCGTCGGGAACAGCGCCATTATCCCCATCTTGCGCAGCAGCGTGCGGACATGGTCCCTGCCGACGGCTATCTTCTTGTCTAGCTGAAGATATTTCCACATCCGCCTTACGCCGTAATACGGCCGGTCCGTATATTTCTGGTCCAGCAGCGCCATTATATTCAGGTCCCGCTGGCTTACCGGCACCGGCACGTAGTACAGCGAGGACTTGCTTACCCCGAGCAGTTCGCACTGCTTGTTCTGGCTGTACGGCCCGTCCTTGTCAAAGAGCTTCTTCCTGGCTTCTACTTCAAGAGATTGAGCTTTTTTTTTAGCCAGTCGTTCTCCATCGTTATTTCGCCGATGGTTTTATGCAAATCATCTATCTTTTCCTGGACGTCGGCCGCGGCCCTGCGTTCCTTGGCATGGTCGAATATGCCGGCCGCGTTATTCATAAGGTCGCGCTTCCAGCCGGTCACCATGTTCGGGTGGACCTGGTACTTTGTCGCGATTTCCGCTATCGTCAGTTCGCCCTTTAGGGCTTCCAAGGCCGCCTTGGCCTTGATCGCCGGGTCTATCTTCTTGCGCATACTGCCTCCTTAAGGTATTTTACCTCAAAATACACCTTAAGTCAGGCTAAAAATCGGTCCAGTTTTTCCCGGCCACCGCAGCTTTATGCTTGAACGGCTGGCGCCGGCCATGAAAAGCTTCAGGTTCAACAGGAACGACTGCCGCTCCCTGTTCGACCCGATAGACTACATAATCTTCGAGGGCTTAAGTAAAAATGGCACGGTCTCCCGGCTGCTGTTCGCGGACATAAAGACCGGGAAGGCCCGGCTCAGCGGCGGTCAGAAGAAGATCCGCGAGCTGGTGGAAAGGAAAAAAGTTGATATTGACTATTACAAGCCGGAGGCGAAGCGATGAACAAAGACCTGCTTGAATTTTTTAATATCCAGAACAAGATCTTCGGCGTCTGCCCCGTCTCCGGCCAGTTGTTCAGGCTGAGCGACTGCAAGATCTTCCTTAAAAAGCGCCCCGAGGCCGACTGGATGGACAAGCTTGACCGCGAGGCCGCCAGGCTGGACGAAGCGCAGGTAAGGCTGGACGAGCGCGAATCCGTCATGCGCGAGAAAGGCCGCAAACAGGCGCTGAAGCGGGTAAAGAAAATAGACAAGGTCTTCACCCCCCGCCGGCTGAACCCCGACGACGCCCACGTTATCTTCCACCCGGTGGACTACGTGGTCTTCAACGGCCTAACCCACAACGCGCCCGACATGAAGAACATCCTGCTGCTGGACCGCACAACAAAAGACCCCCAGGCCCGCAAAACCCAGGCCAGCATAGAAAAAGCCGTCAGCAAAGGCCGTTACGAATGGCTGACACTGCGAGTGGATGAAAGCGGAGAGGTGGCGGAAGAGAGATGATTGCCGGAGCAGACCGGGTATTAATATTTCAAAATAAAATGTTATATATGCGGCAGGACTTTCTTTATGGCTTCTTTAACTAACGGCGAACACAATATCGCTGAAATTATATGTTTTTTAAGCGGTCCGGCAATTTCCACCTGTGTTTTTCGAAAACCCTCCGCTCTAGCCAACAACTCCGGGCGCGATAAAAGCTCGGCACGGTTACAGTCAATGACACTTGGTCTATCTATGAAAGAAAAATCGGATTCGGACAACATCACAAGGCTTTTTCTGGCGGTATCGGCATAAAACCGGCGGCGTTTTTCCACCTGTGAAGTGACGATACAAAGCAGCAAATTACCGCACACGATGTCGGGACGACAATATAGTAGTGCCCCGGCGCATCGTGGGCAAAATTCTTATCTTTAAAAAACACCACGCACCACTCACTTATATACTTGATTATAACCTGGGGCGGGATCGGGATCTTCACGGCTACTCGAATTTGCCGCTGAAGATTTCTTTTGCCAACTTAAGCCTTTCTGGAGGGACAGCGATGTAGTCATTACGGAGCAGGGAGAAAAGTTCTTCGGTATTTATTTTTCCCCTGCGGCTTGCGGTTTTTAAACGGCGTTCATGCTGTTTCCACTCGGGGTATTTATGAGTGTAATCTTTCAACTCCCAGGAGCCCATATTTCCGAATTTTTTAATGACAAAATCCAAAGCCTCCCTGTCTGTTTCGGAAAGCTGATTAAAAGCGACTTTGGGCGCGTCTTTGCGCCTCTTAAAAGTAACATTGTCGATATTCTCAATCAGGCTCTCGGCATATTTTGCTTCCGGGCCAGGGAGTCCGTTTAATTCCAGGACATCCTTCACCGTAGACCCTACAGGGCCATATTGCATGGCATAATACTGGTCACCGGTAATCGTTCTGCCGTATTTGACAAGGTGACACTTGTCCGCTAAATAAACCCATTTTATAAGCTGGATCTTATCTGCAGATTCCTTCTTGGTAAGAAGGTAGAAAATCGTTTCTATTATCGTTTTTGAGTGCATAATCGCCCTTGGGTATTATACTTCTTTTAATACCGCCGTCTCCATTTTTCTTCCGCCTGTTTTCCTTATGAATTTGCCTTTCCATGGCTTTCATTAATAAATAGTGTAAACCATGACCGCGACACCCTTATGTCGCGGTGGGAAAATGATATTTTGCCGTACGCGCCCCGACTCAGTCCTCGGGCTCAACGACCCTGCAAACAGCCTTGCCGCAGGTTTTGCATTTGCCTTTAAGGATCAAAACCCTGCTTTTTATCTCAGCGGTCTCCAGAACGATATGAACGGAGTCCCGGCAATTGCCGCACCACACATTTGCCAGGATCTTTCCCTGCGCCTCCCGGGAAATCCGTTTCCATCGCCCCGCGGCCGCAGGCGTAAATTGCCCGGTCATTTGTCATCCCTTCCTTATTAAACACAACATCATCAATGGCGGCTGACCCTATTTCTCATAAATTAAGTTATTAAGAACCGTCCCCAATCCCCCAACGGCAGCTTTCACCCCCTAATTCCCGCCTGGCGGCGCGAGACGTCCAATCTCCCGGCCGCATAGATCGAGTTGCCTGTCGCGACGATACCGATTCCACGACTTTTCCAAACCCCGCACCTCGTCAGCCGAAGCAATCCCGAAACGGGCCAGGGAGAGGAGCATGGCGCGCACAGACACCCTTGGCGGAGCGGCCTGCCCCTTGGAGCCGCAATTGGGACAATTCATCACCGGAGGCCGGATACCGCGTTGCGAACGAATCGTTCTGAGCATGGTATCGAGTTGATCCCGCAGTTCGAT
>JBDRGJ010000324.1:0-2236 GCA_043817835.1 bacterium | reverse complement strand
TTTTGTCGGCTACTGCAGCTTCGCTTTGTGTGTCAGAGGCATGTTCGTTCTGCATCATAAGCAGGCAGACTGCAAAGCCAAGGGCAATGATAAATACGGTTTTCCGGTTAAAGAAATTTTTCAGCTGTTTCATAGAACTTCTCCTTATCAACCGGGTTTAATCGCCTCTATGGTGATGCTTGAGGCCAGTCCGTCCAGCGCGTTGCCGGTTTTAGAGGTTATGGGGTCAGGCTCGCTTAAGCCTGCTGAATACAATTTATCCGAAAGTATTTTTATCCGGCCAAAACCTGCGCTTCTTATCGCGGAAACATAATCTTCACGCAAAAGAGCTCCGGCGATGCAGGCGGCATAAAGCCCTGCCTGTTTTTTGAGGCCTGGCGGCATTTCGCGGTTAAGAACAATATCGCTTATTACCACCCTGCCGCCGGGCTTAAGCACTCTGAACGCCTCACGGAACACGGCCGGTTTGTCCGGAGAGAGGTTTATGACGCAGTTAGAGATGATCAAATCCGTCTCCCCGGAACGCAATGGCAGTTTCTCTATGAGCCCTTTTCTGAATTCAATATTGGAATAGCCGACTCTTTCTATGAACTTAAGCCGGTTTTTTCGGGCAAGCTTAAGCATATCAGCGGTCATATCCACACCTATAACATTTCCTTTGGCACCAACCAGTTGTGCCGCAATAAACACATCTTTTCCGGCTCCGCTGCCCAAATCCACGACTGTCATGCCTTTTTTGATTTTTAAGAAAGCCGTCGGGTCACCGCAGGAAAGCCCCAGTTCCGCCTCAGGCACAGCCGAGGCGGACTGCGTTTTATGTCCGCAGCATGACGAACCTTTGCAGCACGAGACTGTCTTCCTGGCTACCCGCCCATAAGCCCGTTTTACCAGCAAGTGCACAGAATTCGTTTTCATTTTAACAGCTCCTTTATCGCTTCCACTGTAGGCACCCTGCCGGCAACCTTCACAGTGCCGTCAACCGCCAGCGCCGGCGTCATCATTACGCCCATGTCAGTAATTTTATTAATGTCTGCTATTTTTTCCATTTTATATTCAATCCCCGACTCTTTGGCTGCGGCTTCAGCGTGCTCATAAAGCTTGTTGCATTTAGGGCAGCCCATGCCCAGTATCTGTATAGTCTTCATCTTTCCTCCCTGAAAATATTTTTTAACCGGAAAAAGCGCCGAAGATCATGCCGGCGGCCGTGGAGAACACGACCGTCAGAAATATGAACGCCGCCGTCTTCCTGAATCCGATTATTCTGTGAATCACCAGCATGCTGGGTATGGAAAGGGCAGGTCCGGCCAGAAGAAGCGCAAGAGCAGGGCCTTTGCCCATTCCGAGCCGCATCAGTGTCTCGGTTATCGGTATCTCGGTCAGGGTGGCAAAATACCATATTGCCCCGGTAAACGACGCCGCGATATTGGAAAACAGGCTGTTTCCTCCGACCAGACCGGCGACGTATTTGTCCGGAATCAGGGCTCCGACAAATCCCGTGACAAAGACGCCTCCGAAAAGAAGCGGCACTATCATCTTTGTGAAATCCCACGTGGCACGCATCCATTCTTCCAGCTCGTCGCGCATGAACCATTTCCGTGCCATTAGCAGCACGCAAAGACCCATCACACCCGCCAGGTACCACCGGATTCCGTGTATGGTCATGGTCAGGCCGGGTACGGGTTTTATTTCTTTGATGTCAGTACGGTTCAGGCGGCGCGTATCAGTCGAAAGGCGGCCCCGGCCGTCATATTCCAGTATGTCCAATGTTCCGCGCGCCGTATATTTGACGTTAGCCGTGATGACCGTTTCATCCGTCATGGAAATAACGACATCATTCGTGCTGTACCAATCGCTGAAGATAAGGAATAAAATCATTGCCGCGAAAAACAGGGCAGTCTGCCATAGGGCGCGCCCGGACGGAGGCGGCTCAGGTATGGCCGGAAACGCTTCTGCGCGCTTTGTTTCCTCGCCTTTGAAAATTGCCGCCATCAAAAGCCCTATGACTAACGCAAAGGCAATGGATTAGAGGGCTCTTGCAAGTCCGATGTCTAGCCCAAGAACCCTGGCCGAAAGAAAAATCGCCATCACGTTTATGGCAGGACCTGAGTAGAGAAAAGCGCTGGCCGGCCCCAGTCCGGCCCCCATCGTATAGATGCCGGCAAACATCGGCAACACGCTGCATGAGCAGACCGCCAGTATGCACCCGGATACCGAGGCCACCGAATAGGCCAAAAAC
>JBDRGJ010000323.1:0-2042 GCA_043817835.1 bacterium | reverse complement strand
GGCCAGAAGGATATTGACGGACTGGCGGCCGGCTGCCGTGGCCGGAATGGGAAGCTACATCTCCTTTCCGGCGGTTCTTGCCGCAAGGATATCCGGCGTCCCTTCGTTCATACACGAAGCCAACGCCGTTTTCGGCCTTTCCAACCGCATCTGCTCTTTTTTCGCCTCAGGCGTGGCACTGGGGCTGCCCATGCATGGGATAACCGGAGGAAGCCGGTTCCGCATCACCGGCATGCCGGTGAGAAGTCATTTTTCAGGTCCGGAAAGCCCTATAACTGCGCGGGCTGCCTTCGGTCTTGCTCCTGAAAAAACCACCGTTCTCATTTTCGGAGGAAGTCAGGGCGCCCGCAAATTGAACCTTGTAATGTCAGACCTGGCAAAACGTCTCGTCGCCGAAAGACCTGATATCCAGTTCCTGCATATTTCGGGACACAGAGATCATGAAATGATGAAAGCGGCTTATCAGGGGACGGCACAGACAGGCTGTATCGCACTCCTGGATTATTGTGATGATATGCACAAAGCATACGCTGCCGCGGACATGGTCGTTTCCCGAGCGGGTGCCGGCACCGTGGCGGAGCTCATACAGCTAAGAAAGCCGGCAATTCTTGTGCCGCTTCCTGACGCACCGGATGACCACCAGGCTGAAAATGCCGGGATACTGGAAAGTGCCGGTGCTGCAATAATGCTGCGGGAATCTCCTCTGTTCAGGGAAGAACTTTACGCCCGAATCGCCGCGCTTCTTTCCACGCCGGAGCGGCTCTCCGCAATGCGGAAAGGTTTTGCGCAATTAAAATTGCCCGAACCCGCGGTTGCAGCGGCCAAACTGGCTGAATTTATAATTGAAACCCTTCAAAAAGCATAGTATGAAACATGCTTTTAGCCCTTGTGGCGAGATAATTTCCCTGCCTTTGCCAAATGCACGACAGTTATGTAATATTAAAGGATAATTATCAAGTTAAATTATAAGATATTATAAAATTAAATAATCTTTAGCTTTCATAATCTTAAACAACCATAATAAAACCATGACTACCAGAATACTCAAGAAAATTGCTTTTTTCCGGCACCTGCGTCAACAGGAACTGAAACGCATAATATCCATAGCCGGCAGATACTCCCACAAAGCCGGCAAAATAATATTCTCTAAAGAAGAAGTCGGCAATCATCTGTTCATAGTGAAATCCGGCAAAGTCGGAATTTACATTTCACCCGGCTTTAACAGGAAAAAGACATTTGCCTATCTCAAAAGCGGCGATTTCTTCGGTGAGATGGCGCTTTTGGGCGGAAAGATCCGCTCCGCCTCCGCCCAAGCCGTTACGGACTGCGAACTGATGGTCATTCACCGCAAGAATTTCCGGAAACTTCTTTTTACGGATATAAAATTCACGCTGCGACTGCTCTATACCATTTCGGAAAGATTGCAGATGGCAGACAAGGAAATCGAAGCTCTTCTTTTCAAGAATGTCCTGGGCCGCCTTGTGAGGACACTTGTAAACCTATGCGGACTTAAAAAGCAGACTCCGATCAGCCTGGGAATCAGCCAGCAGGAACTGGCTGATTTTGTCGGAACCACACGGGAGCCCCTTTCCAGAGCTCTGTCGCTCCTGAAACGAAACGGGACTATAGAATCAAAAAACAGACATATAATCATCAAAAATCTCGCCCGCTTGAAATCCATAAGAAGCTGACTGAAGAAGCATTACAAGCACCGCAAGAAACACAAGCAAAACAAGCAATGCAGGCAACAACAAAATGTCAGAACGGTCAAATTTAAGTTTAAGGCAGTTCCCTGCTTTTAATTCACTTATTATCATTTCTCGCGTTGCTTGTGTTTCTTGAATTGATTAATTGATGATAAACAGAATCAGAGGTTTCCGCGACATACTTCCTCCGCTCTCGGACGGATTCACCAGCCTGGAAAATCTGGCACGGAAAATATTCCGCCTCTATTTCTACCGTGAACTGCGTCTTCCTACGGTGGAAATGCGTGAGCTCTTCGTAAAATCCACCGGAGAGACGACTGATATCGTCCAGAAAGA
>JBDRGJ010000322.1:0-4179 GCA_043817835.1 bacterium | reverse complement strand
GGGAGAGCTGGAAAAGTCCCCCGCGGTTATGCTGGCCAGGACCCATTGCGCGCCCAGTTCCCTGGCGATGTCCACCGGGATGAAATCGATCACTCCTCCGTCGACAAGGTATCGGTGGCGGTACTCCACCGGGGAGAATATGCCGGGCAGGTTCATGCTCGCCCTGACCGCCGGCGCGACCGGACCTTCCCGGAAGACTATCTTCTCTCCGGTTTTGAAGTCCATGGCCACGCAGGAGAACGGTATTTTAAAATCGCTGAAGCGGAGGTCTCCTATGTTTTTGGTGATGAAGTTTTCCATGGACTTGGAGGACATCAGGCGGTCGCGCATAAGCAGGCTCAGCAGGCGGATTTTCCTGAAATCCCGCGATACCAGGGAGAAAGACGCGCTCCTTCCCAGGTCCCACATCTTTGAAAAGGGAAGTCCTGCGCAGAAAAAGGAGCCCACAACCGCTCCCATGGAAGTCCCGGATACGCAATCCACCGGAAAGCCTGCGTCAGAAAGCACTTCAAGGACTCCTACATGCGCGAATCCGCGGGTTCCTCCTCCGGAGAGCGCTACCCCGACTTTGGGACGGCCTGCCGCGGGAAGACCCGCGAATGTGTCCCAGAGGAAATCCCGGGCTATTTCATCGTCGGAATCCATGGCCGCCGCGGGAACGCATCGGGCAGCCAGGAGAAGAGAAAGTACTGTTATCGTGCTGAAAAGTCTCATTCGGAAGGGATATCCTGACCTATGGCCAGCTCCAGCGCGGCCCGGGCCAGCAGTTGTTCGCGTATGCTTTCCAGCCAGGCCTTTTCGGATTCGTAGAGGGCGAACATGGACCGCAGGGAGGAGATTGATATGGGAAGGCGGGAGGCTGCTTTGTAGCGGCGGCTGAGTTCAATCCAGGTGGATTCGCGGTTGGCTGATTCCTTCTCCAGGAAGTCGAGTTTATCGCAGGCCTGTCTGACTTCCAACCGCACCTTGTCCTGCAGTTCGGAGCGCTTGATGTCTCCCTGGCGCTGTTCGGCCCGGCGCTGCAGTATCTGGGTCCAGAAATCGTAGGCCAGTGGGAAATGTATGGAGAGCGATGTCTCCCAGCTGTTGGATTTCAGCGGAAATCTCTGGCCCACCACGTCGTAACTGGCCCCGAGGTATACGGTGGGGGAACGCCTGGAAAGCGCCAGGTTCACGGCTATGGCGTCCATCTGCGCCTTGTAAATCTCGCTTTTCAGTTCGGGGCGCAGTTCCATGGCTCTGGCAGTGGCCCTGGCAGCATCCATCCTGGCCGGGACAACCCTGAACTCGCCTGCCACATCCACCCTGGAATCCAGCTCCCGGTTAAGCGCCTTGAGAAATTCCAGACGGGAAATCGAGAGCGACTGCAGCGTCCTGTCCGCCTCGGTTTCCATGCGGCCTATCAGCGCCCTCGCCTCTATCTCGTCCCAGCCGGAAGGAGAGAGCCTGTCAAAGGCTTTTTTCATATCCTTCAGCCACCTGTTCGCGGACGCTGTGCTTTCCCTGCAGTACATCAGGAGGTGGAAAACGTTCTTGACCTCGGCCGTTATTTCCCGTTTGACGGCCTCGTACCTTATGCCGGCCTGTTTAAGAGCCGCCTGCGTCATGCGTTTTGTGCTTGTGTTGCGCCCTCCGGTATAGATGGGCTGGAGCAGATAGCCCCTGACAGTATAGAAGTTCTCATTTTCGGAAGGATATAACAGGCGCGAACCGAACTCCGGCGGAAGGACCTGGGGATATTTGAGATCCGACTTGGAAAGGGTTCCGGAAAAACTGGTCTGCGGGAAGAACAGGAAGTTGGCTTCCCTGACCCTCTGCTGGGCTATGGTGACATCCTGCTCGGCCGAAAGCAGGGAGGCGGTGTTCTTGAGGGCGAGCGACAGGGACTCTTCCAGAGACAGTACCTCTGCCTGTTGCCCGGGCGGAGCGGCAATCGGAGCCGCAGAGACGCAAGAGGCGCGGCTTAAAGCCGCCAGCAGGAGGATGATTTTCATGCGCTTCATATCATGAACCCGGAGGTTATCTCAGAGAGCTTTTTTCTGATTTCTTCCCTTGGAATGTCGTCGAGCCCGGCCGCTATTTCGGCGGCCGTTTGCCTGTCTTTTTTCACTTTTTCCTGGAGTGAACCCATCATCAGGTTGAATTCGTTCTGTAGTTCCATAAGCTGGTCGCCCTGCCTAAGATAAACCCTGTGGGTCAGGTCTCCGGAGGCAGCTATCTGGGCGCTTTTCTCGAATTTGAACACAGGCCCGGCCATCCTGTGTGAGATGACGCCGGATACTATGAGGACTATGCCCATGTAAATGAGCATTTTTATTCCGAAAAGCGGCAGCATTTCCGCAAGCCGGTCCAGCAGAGGCAGAAGCATGGGATGCTCCACAATTATTCTGGAAAGCGTCCAGGATATCTCCAGCCCCACTATAAGAAAGCCGACGAGCACGCTCACCACCATTAGAGCCATATAACGGTACTGCAGGTCTTTTTTGACAAGGATGGTCTTCCTCTGGAATTTCTCCTTCGCTTGTGTTTTTTCGCCTTCTTTGGGAGATGTCATAAGCGGAACTCCTTATCTTGCCTCAAAATTACCTCAGCCGATTTGCTGATATTATTATTTTACAATCCCTTAAAACAGCATGTCAGCGATGTCCAGCCACTCCTTGGAAACGGTCTTAAGTCTGCCCACGGCGACTTCCAGAGGAACTCCCTTGACCTCGCAGCCCTGCAGGGCCACCATGAGCCCGAATTTACCCTCATGCACGAGTTCGGCCGCCTTCAGGCCGACCCTGGTCGCGAGCATCCTGTCGAAAAGGGTCGGACTGCCGCCCCGCTGTATGTGGCCTATGACGGCGGAACGGGTTTCCATTCCCGTTTTTTTCTCTATCAGGGCGCTCAGTTTTTCGGCCACGCCCCTTTCCTTGAGAATCTGGTGGCCGAACTCATCGAGCTTGTGCCGGTGCAGATGTATGTCTTCGCCGATGACGGGGAGTTCCGCGGCCTCGCTGGCCACCACTATCGCATATTTTTTCCTGCCGTATGCTTTCCTGAGCTTGTCGACCATATCCTCTGCGTCCACCTTGCGCTCCGGAATGCAGCAATAGTCTGCGCCGCCGGCCACAGCCGTAAAAAGCGCTACCCATCCCGCGTGGCGTCCCATAACCTCCAGCACCATTATCCTGCGGTGGCTGCGGCCGGTGTCACGCAGGCGCTCCAGGGCATCAAGAGCCACGGTCACCGAAGTGTCGAAGCCGAAAGTATAGTCCGTCCCGGAGAGGTCGTTGTCCATAGTCTTAGGAACGCCCACCACCGGGATCTTGGAATCGCGGTTAAGTTTCATGGCTACGCCGAGAGTGTCGTCGCCTCCCATGGCCACCAGGGCGTCCAGCCCCAGTTTCCTGAAATTCTCCGCGCAGGCCTGTGGGCCGCCTTCTTTTTTGTAGGGATTGGTCCTGGAAGTGCCAAGGCAGGTCCCGCCCTTGTTTATCAGTTCCTCGGCTGTTTCCAGGTTGAGCGTGACGGTCTGCGCTTCCATGAGCCCCTTCCAGCCTTCCATAAGACCCACACACTCCCACCCTCGGCGTACGGCGCCGTAAACCGTGCCTCGTATGGCTGGGTTGAGCCCGGGGCAATCGCCGCCACCGGTCAGAATTCCCATTCGTTTTACCATGCGGTTTCTCCCTTGGATCAGATAATATGGCGCCTTGCAGCGGCCGGTATGCGGGCCTCTCAGAAATTGCTGGTGTACCTTAGTTGGACTATTCTCTCGGGCCTGCGTGCGGCGCTGTTGTCAAACCTGCCCTTCCTGCCCAATTCGCGCACAGCCATGTCCACCTGGAAGAAGGGAGTCACGTGCACCCGCATTCCTGCGTTAAACCGGCTGTTCCTGGTCGTGTTTATGTTGTCCCACTCGGTCATCAGCGTGACCTTATCGTCTATGATGTAGCAGAGGCCCAGGAAGCCGTAAATTGCGTTGGAATCGAAATCCGAGATGTTGAATCCGGGATGCACCATCAGACCGGGCAGGACCACTTCCTGCGAACCCGATACAAAGACCCCCCTGCCTTTTTCCAGGTACTTCTTCAGATTCTTGTCGTAAAAATAGCCCTGCCCGTCATAGCCTACGGCCAGAGCCGGGATATAGCGTCCGCCGTCGTAGAACCGGAACTTCACCTGTATCTCCGG
>JBDRGJ010000321.1:0-14172 GCA_043817835.1 bacterium | reverse complement strand
ATCCCTGCCCGACGGACGGCAGGCGGGCGCCGACGCTGTAGTGGCGGGAACCCGTGCCCCCTTCCTTGCCCGCCTTATGGGCGGTATAGGATTTGAACCTATGACCCCTTCCTTGTAAGGGAAGTGCTCTTCCGCTGAGCTAACCGCCCATAAGGCGGGCAAGATATAGGATATGCTCCCTGCCTGCCATCACCTGTCTATAATCAGGCAGGGGCAGGGTCCGCTGAGCTAACCGCCCGATTATGCTTGATTATACAAGATAATTTGCTTGTCTCGTGGAACAGGAAAATCTGAGGACATAAGACTATCTGCCCGACTTAATTTATTTTTCAGGCCTTACTGATTCAGCCGGGTGCGGGCCGATGCTCTCAGCATCAATCAACTCATATAGGATAAGAGAACCTGACCAGGCACGGTCATCTTTTACTTTTAAGGCCGAAGAATATATGCCAAACGGCTTTTCTCGATATAAACCGGTTTGGGAGTCCGGTGCGGCAAGGATAAAAATCCGTCCGGCACTGTCCATCCAGGTAAACGTGGGGTTGTCAAATGGGGACCGATTTTGGCCCGTAAGATAGTCGGTCGTGTTCCACCGCAATGATGTCTTAATAGTCTCTGTACCAGCCTCAATCAAATCCATCCCAAAATAACGCCCCTGTTCTTTATTGTCAGTGACGCCCGACATTAGAATATCAGCGCCCGGCAGGATTTGCATATCCTGGTGGGCCAGCTTGTCGGATGACGGATTGGCGCAGGTATTCAGCAGCTTGCCGGACAAACTATACGTATACCATGTGGCCGAGTCCCACGAAACCATATGCAGCTCATCGGTGTTCGGGTTTATTGCCACAGCACCGATGTGATCCGGGACTTCAAAGAGTACCCGCGGTTTTAAGGTATTAAGAGGAATTTGCAAAATCCGAGACGGTCCCGTGGCGCAGTAAGGCGCCATAGGCACATAGATATTACCATCGTGAATGACCATGCCGCCAGGATGGTAGGCATTGTCATCAGGGGCCGACAATCTGATGGTTGACAATGGTTTGCCCGCAGCATCAAAGCAGAACAGATAACCGTTACCTTTGCCATTACGCGTATTGTCTGGACTGTGTTTTTGAAGAATCTCCGCGGCAGAGATAAACAAATGGCCTGTTTCAGGATCTCGAGCCAGGCCCTGTGGATGAATATGGTATTCGGGACTGGTTTCATCGGGCAGAACAAATGACAATGGTATCTTGCCGAACCTTTCAAGCTTCGGTGTCTGTGCGATCTTTTTAAGACGCGTTGCCAGTCCCGTGTTGTCCGGGTCAACCCGGGCCAGGTCATCAAGAATCTGATGAACCCGCTTTGGCCCATGGGCCGGAGGCGTTGATGATTTTTCAACCGGCGCCGAGGGTGCGATCGTCGGCTCAGTCACTTGCGTTGACGATCCGGCGCACGCGCTCAAAGCAACGGACAACCCCAGCCTGGCCGTCCATGGAATTAATGTTGAACTATGCATGTGCTCTTTAATATGCAAAACAGGATAACAGTTTAGCAAACTGCCAGAAGCGTATCCTTGACCTCTATTCATAAAGAGTGGAATAATATACATTGAGGAATGTTTCCGGTCAAGCCCGGGGCCTTTTTTTTGCTATATAACATTAAATAATAATATGTATTGCTTATTTTATTTTTATATATAAGGAGTTTCCAAGATGGCCAGTATGGATACAGTTACGCGCAGCCTGATGCTTGACAGTCTCAGGGAATATGCCAAAAAGAATATCCCTTTCGACCTGATAAGGGAACTGGACCGGAAAAACGAATTCCCGGACAAAATACTGAAAGAGATGTACGATCCGGACATCCTGGGGGTCCATCTTCTGATGATTCCCGCGGAATACGGCGGCCTGAGCGGCGGCACCTATGATATTTACAGGATATGCGAAGCGCTGGCGCGCATAGACCTGGGCATAGCAACCTCTGTTTTCGCAACATTTCTCGGTTCCGACCCCATAAGGGTCGGCGGGACAGAGGAACAGAAGCGCAAATGGATGAAGAAGATAGCCGAAGAAAATATGCGCGTGGCATATGCCGCGACAGAGGCCGATGCCGGAAGCGATCTTGTGGCTTTAAAGACAAGGGCCGAACATGTCCTGAAAAACGGCAAAATATCCGGCTACCGCATAACCGGCAATAAACAATGGATTTCCAACGGCGGGGTGGCGGACCTTTACACGGTTCTGGCGCTTACCCCCGGCGGCCCGTCATGGTTTCTGGTGGAAAGAAACGCGGCCGGGTTCTCGACCAACAAGCACGAGGATAAGCACGGCATCCGGCTGAGCAATACCGCCGGGCTTGCGCTGGACGACGTCCTTGTGCCCGCGGAAAATCTTATCGGCGGAGACGAGGGGCAGGGTCTTCTTCAGGCCCAGGCAGTATTCGGCTACACGCGGCTTATGGTCGCCGCCTTCGGGCTGGGCGCGGGCTGGGAAGCGCTTGAAACAGCCATACGCTACAGCCAGCAGAGGATACAGGCCGGAGGGCCTCTTTCACAGAAGCAGGGCTATACCCACAAGCTTATAGTCCCGCATGCCGCCCGTCTTGAAGCTGCGCGCGCCTTTATAGAAGACACGGCCAGGCGGCTGGACGACGGCAACCACGGACTGCAGACCGAGGGTGCCATAGCAAAATACACGGCCACGGAAGAGGGGAACAGGACGGCGGAAGACGCCATACAGGCGCTGGGCGGCTACGGTTACACCAAAGATTTTCCGGTCGAGAAGATAAAGAGGGATGTAAAAATAACCTGCATCTACGAAGGCACCAACGAAATAATGGAAATGACTATTTTCAGGGGGCGCTGGCAGGAGCACCTTAAAAGCCGCGGCAGGTATTACTCGGATATGGCCTCAACGATGGACGCTCTTCATGCCGAATGCCCGCAGACCGGAGCCGACTCATCCGCGTGCGCATTGAGGGCCCTGGCAAAAATACTTGAAGAGTGCAGGCTTCAGCGCCTCACCCGCCACCAGCATGCCTCGTTCAAGCTGGGCAGGCTCATAGCCATGGCTGAAACGGCCGCAATGTTTTCAAAGGCCGCCGCAGGCGGGACTTACAGCGAATCGGTGAAGTTCGACAGGGACACATGGCAGGCCATGGCCAGGGTCAATGCCAGGGAAACGGCCCTGCAGACCGCCTGTGATGGAACGGCCCTTGTGCTGGGAGCAGGCAGCGGCGGAGATGAGCTTGCCCGGACTCTGGATCTGGACATAATACAGGCCAAACAGAGGGGAATGATAGAGGATATGGACCTTATAGCCGGAAAGCTGTGCCAGGTGTTTAAAGCAAGATAAAGACAGCGTATAGCGTTCAGCGATTAGCGTTTAGAATTGAAGAAGAATTCAAGACTTAAAATTATTTTTCGCTAAACGCTGTTACAAAGGAGTTCCTGAATATGCACATAGTCGTCTGCGTCAAGCAGGTCCCCGATACCACGGAAGTAAAGGTCAATCCCGAAACAGGCACTCTCATAAGAACGGGAGTGCCCAGCATAATCAATCCCTGCGACCATTTTGCAATCGGCACGGCGCTGGAACTTAAAAAAGAGCACGGCGGCGACGTCACGGTCATTTCCATGGGCCCTCCCCAGGCCAAGAGCGTTATACAGATGGGTCTGGCTCTGGGAGCGGACAAGGGAGTCCTCCTTTCGGACATGGCTTTCGCCGGCTCGGATACATGGGCCACATCCTACACCCTTGCCAGGGCTGTTAAGAAGCTTGGAAAAGCGGACCTAATACTCTGCGGTTTCCAGGCGATAGACGGCGACACAGCCCAGACAGGACCGGGCACGGCCCAGCAGCTTCATATCCCGCAGATAACCTTCTGCGAGACGATAAAGGTCAGCGCCAGAAAAGTCACTGTGCGGCGGCTTATCGACAACGGTTATGAGATAGTGGAAGCTAAGATGCCGGTCCTGTGCACCATGGTCATGCCGCACGAGGCCGTGGTCAGGTACCCTTCATTCACCGGCATACTCAAGGCCCTGGAAAAGCCGTATGAGGTGTGGAACGCGCAAGACATAGGCGCAGACCCCGAGTGCATCGGCATGAAAGGCTCGCCCACGCAGGTAAGCAGGATTTACGCTCCGCCGGCCAGGGAAAAGGGCACTATGCTCACCGGGACCTCCGGCGAACTGGCTGAAAAACTTCTTAAAATCCTCAAGCAGGAGAACTTTCTGCCATGCTGAACATATCTTCCAGGTGCATAGGCTGCGACAAGTGCGTGACAATATGTCCGTTCGCGGCCATGCAGGTCATCAACAAGATGGCGGTGGTGAACGAGGCCTGTACCCTCTGCGGAGCATGCGTACAGGTCTGTCCTGTCGACGCGATCGCCATCACCCACAGGGAGCGGACCGCGGATCTTTCCGCTTTCAAGGGAGTATGGGTGTTCGTGGAAACCGCGGACGCGGCACGGGGGAAGAAGTCTGTGCGCGCCGTTGCGCATGAGCTGCTTTCCGTGGGAAGGAAGCTGGCCGGAGATCTCGGGGAAGAGCTCTGCGCGGTTCTGGCGGGAGATTCTGTTGCCGGACTTACCGGCGAACTGGCCTCCTTCGGCGCGGATAAGGTTTACCTGGTGGAGCACCCGGAACTGGCCGTCTATAACACCGATATCTTCTCAACTGTTATAACAGCCCTGATAACAAAATACAAACCCGGCATAATGCTCTATCCCGCCACCATAACCGGCAGGGACCTGGCTCCCAGGATAGCTGCGGCCATAAAAGTGGGACTCACGGCAGACTGCACCGGCCTTGCCATAAAAGACGGGCTGCTTGTCCAGTCCAGGCCTGCCTTTGGCGGCAATATAATGGCCGACATCCTCAGCCCCGACAGCAGGCCTCAGATGGCCACCGTCCGCCCCAACGTCATGAAAAAGTGCGAGCCGAGGAAGGGCGCCCAGGCCGTAGTGGTAAGGGAAACGCCGGCCATAGACGGAAGCATGGCCCGCGTTAAAATACTCGAGCGCAAAGTCACTCATGCCCACGCCGGCGACAGGATAGAGGATGCCAGGGTAATAATTTCGGGCGGAAGAGGGCTAAAAGGCAAGGAGAAGTTCAGAATGCTGGAGGAACTGGCAGAGCGCCTGGGAGGGGCGGTAGGCGCATCCAGAGCCGCAGTGGACATGGGCATGAGGCCCAAGACCCATCAGGTGGGACAAAGCGGCGTGACTGTCTGCCCCAAACTTTATCTATCCTGCGGAATATCGGGTGCGGTACAGCACATAGTCGGGATGCGCTCCTCCGACGTTATAATCTCAATAAACAAGGATCCCAATGCGCCCATTTTCAACGTTTCCAAATACGGTCTGGTGGGCAATCTGCACGAGATACTTCCAAAGCTGATAGAGAGGTTGAAGAAAAAGACATAAAAAGTTGAATAGGCCTGATAACATGACATTATTCCACCGTCTCCTTCTTCTTATTTTCGGCGTGGGACTTGTTCCGGTGATTCCCACGGGCATACTTCTTTTTTACTACCAGTCGGTCGCCAAGTCCAATACACTGGACCTTCACGCCAGCGTTTCCAGGATGGCTGCGATAGCCGTCAGGCAAAATTTCGAAAATCTCAACAGGCGGCTGGCTTTTGCCGAAGAGCTGGAAAAAACCTCTGATTTTTCTGATAACGGAAAGGCGTCTTCCGTGATAAAGGGCGCGATGGCAGCCAATCCGGATTTTCTTCTGACGGCGGTGCTGGACGGGGGGGGAAGGGAGCTGTTGAAAGTCGGCACTCCGCAGATGCTAAGGCGCTACGGCTTTATGGACCTGTCCGGCAACCAGGTCTTTGCGGAGGCCAGGGCTACGCGACGTCCGGTTTTGAGCAATTTTGAGTCGATTTCCGGAATCCCCGCGGGAATGGTGGTCTCTCCGCTCGGCAAGGACCGCTTTTTTTTCATGATAGTCAGTTTCGGGGATCTCTGGTCCCGCCTGCGCGGACAGAAGATAGGCGCGACCGGCAGGATTTTTTTCTGCAGTCCGCAGGGCAGGCTGCTGCGCCTGAGCGGGGAAGATGTGCCTGAAACTGACCCGGATTTTCTTCTGGAGATGCTCTCCGAAACCGAAGGAAAGGCGGATTACATTCCGGCCAGGGATAACGTCTATGTCGGAGCTTTCAGCAGGGTGCCCGATTTCAATCTTTTCGTGGTCACCCTGCAGGCCAGGGATGAGGCCTTCTGGATCCTGCGGCTGACTACTTCCCTGCTGATCTTCTTTCTTCTGGCCATAGCCACCGCGTCATATTTCGCCGCGCTTTTTTCAAGCCGTAAACTGGCCGGACCCATAGTGGATCTGGCAGAAGGGGCCCGCAGGGTGGCCATGAAGGATTTCAACGTCCCGGTGAATGAGAAGGAGGGAATAGAGGAGTTCCGGAAGCTGGCCCGGGCCTTCAATGAAATGATGAGTGAGGTAAAAAAATACCACGGCCTACAGTTGGAACAGATTCTCCAGGAAAAGGAGAAACTCGACCTGCTGATACGCCTGATGAACGACGGCATAGTCCTGGCCAATCTCAGGGGCGAAGTGCTTTACGCCAACCAAACGGCGCTGGAGGCGCTGAACGTTCCGCCGGAGGAGGGAGAACCGGCGCCTGCTTCCGATTCCGCAAAGAATGAGAAGCGGAGACTCAGGGTGAATAAAATCATAGGCCGGGGGTCCGGCATCGCGCCCGTGGAAATTGAGGTGCCGGGAAAAGAAGGGAAAAGAGGCAGGGTTTTCAGGACCAGCGTACAGGACTTTTCCGCCGGGACTGATGAGCCGGGCATCTTCATAATTATGCGCGACATAACGCTGGAGCGCGAGATGGATGCCATGAAAGACGACTTTTTTCAGTCCGCGGCGCACGACCTGAGGGCGCCGCTGCTTAGCATGGAGGGCTATGTAAAGCTTCTTGAAAGTTCCTGCGCATCCTCTCCGGAGGCATCCGGATACGTGGCTGCGCTCAAGAAATCGGGGGACAGGCTTTTTTTTCTGATCCATGACATACTTGATATGGCCAGGATGGAGGCCGGGCAGATGAGGCTGGAATTATCCGCGGTGGAGCCGGCTGATTTCCTGCGGCGTGTTTCCGAGCCTTTTATTCCCATGTTCGCCGAAAAAAAACTTTCTTTTGAAACAAGGATGCCGGAAGCCGGGCAGGAACCTTTTGAAGCGGACCAGCATCTGCTGGAAAGGGCACTGCAAAACCTGCTTTCCAATGCCGTTAAGTTCACTCCCGGTGGAGGGCGGATTTCCCTGGAATATTCCCGACATGGTCCTGATGTCGAGCTGGCGGTCAGCGATACCGGTCCCGGCGTTCCGGATGGCAAGAAAACGGTTATATTCGAAAAATTCAGGAGGCTGGAAGACACCGGGGCGCAGGAAAAAGGTTTCGGCCTGGGACTGGCAATCTGCCGCAGGATAGCAGAACTTCACGGCGGCGGCACGCGCGTCGAAGACGGTTCCGGCGGAGGGAGCAGGTTTGTTATTCGGTTTCCGCGCAGAGATATGAAAAAGAAAGCCCCCTGACCAGGGGGGCTTTCTTCAAGACTTGCTCGCGCACACACAGGCCGGGAAAACGGGTCAGCGAAATTAGTCTAACAGGACACCCTTGATTTGTCAAGACCCTGCTTACTTATGCAAGGCTCAGTAATTACGGCTTGTTGTTTCATCCCGCAGGCAGCGGTGCACATAGCATTGTTTAAACAAGCCTTTTCTTACTATTATATCGTAACTATTATATTAAAAGTATGATGTGAGACGGGTTTTGGCAGTTATTAGAAGGGAGTCTTAATTTATGAAAAAAAAGGTTCGTTCAACCTACAAAAGTGCGAAAACGGTTTATATCTTCGGAACGCTTTTTACGCTTTTTGTGCTTTTTACTTTTCTTGTAAATGAAATGGCCCCTTCCGGCATCTGGGTATCCAGTCTGGAAAATAAGTGGCATGATCGACTGTATATAGCGCAGGGTGCAAAAGTCAAAGCTCCTGATCCAAGGATATTAATAGTTGCGATAGATGAATACACGGTCGGAAAGCTGGGCTGGCCCTTCCACAGGAAATATTATGCGCAGCTGATAAGAAAGCTGAAAAAGCTCGGGGCTGAGACGGTGGTGCTGGACGTGCTTTTGCTCGAAAACGACCCGCGTGGGAAAGAGGGCGACCAGGATCTTATAAGGGCAACGCGCGAAGTCGGAAATGTTTCGCATCTTGCTTTGATAACGGCTAAAGAGTTGCCGGACGGAGGAGTGGAGTACAGCATCAAGCCGCCTTTCAAGGGCCTTGCCAAAGCCAGCCAATATATTGCCATTCCCAATGTCGATGCCCATGTTGACAATGATGGGCATATACGAAAGCTCACGCTTTTTGACCCCAGATTCAGGTATATGGGCAAGAAATATAAGCTGTACGGCGGAAGAGATTGCAAAGACTGCGAAGACGTGGAGCTGGCTTCTCCTGCTGCCTTAGCTTATGCCAGTTACAATAAGAGACCGCTCAAAGAATTTTTCTTTTCATCAAGGGATTGGAGTGAATCACTTTGGCTTAATTTCCGGTCATACAAAACGCGCATAGCGCATCCCGGTTGGAGCTCATCCGGTGATGGCAAGGAAAGCTATCTGACTTCCGTTTATCCGTACATCTCTGTGCTGGATATAATAGAAGGCAAGCTCTCGAAGGAAGAATCCGCCATGATAAGAGGCGGCATTATTTTTGTGGGGTCCACGGCAGTCGGGGCGTACGATCACTTTCCTTCTCCGTATTTCGGCAGCTGGCCTGGCGTGGAATTCCATGCCAACAGTCTGGACAACCTTCTTAATGACGATTATTTGAAGTTTGTCAGCCCATGGATTGTGGCTTTGGTTATGGTTCTTTTTATCTGGATTCCGATTGTTTTAAGACCTCTGTCCACTCCGGTCAGTTCCGGCATAGCGGCCGGCATTATCGTGCTGTGGACTATCATCAATTACCAGCTTTTTGCACACGGAATCAGGATTTATTATGTGCTTCCGTCGTTCAGTCTCGCCTGTTCATTCGTGTTTGTCACTGTTTACAAGGCCATGACAGAGGGCAGAGAGAAGAAATGGATAAAGAACACGTTCGGCCAGTACCTTTCCCCTAAAGTGGTTGAAGTCATAACCAAAGACCCGTCCAAACTCAGCCTGGGCGGCGAAAAGAGGGATATGACGGTATTCTTTCTGGACATAGCCCACTTCACTGCGATTTCCGAGAAAATGGACCCGGAGAAGCTGACTCATTTCCTCAATAAATACCTCTCCGCTCTCACCGACGTTATACTTAAGCACGACGGAGTGGTCGATAAATACATAGGCGACTGCATCATGGCGTTCTGGAACGCCCCGCTGGATCAGAAGGAGCACCGCCTGCTGGGGTCTCTTTCGGCCATAGAATGCATAAGCGCCGTGGAAAAGCTCAATTCCGAGTTTGTGGACAAGGACATGCCGGAAAAACCGGCAGTAAGGATAGGGCTCAACTCCGGGAACATGGTGGTGGGAAACATGGGTTCCTCCACCCGCCTTTCCTACACCGTCATAGGAGACGAGGTCAATCTGGCTTCCCGGCTGGAAGGGGCCAACAAGTTTTTCGGCAGCAGCATAATGGTCAGCGAATCCACTTACGGAGGTGCGGCAGACAAGGTGGAGGCCAGGATGCTCGGACAGGTGCGGGTGGTCGGGAAGAGCATTCCCATAAAGGTTTTCGAGCTTCTGTCCAGGAAGGGGAATCTTTCGCCGGAGAAAGCGAAGATGCTTTCCGCCTATAACGAGGGAGTGGAGCTTTTTTACGGGAAGAATTTTTCCGGAGCCGAGAAATCTTTCAAGGCGGCGCTGGAAGCCGTTCCTGGAGATTCCCCATCCCAGACTTATCTGCGCATAACCCGGGACTATGCGGTCATTCCTCCGCCTTCGGACTGGGACGGGGTTTTTAACCTTACGGCGAAGTAGGGAATGAAGATAAGAAGGTAAGAAAGTGAGAGGGTAAGAAGGTGCGGCACAGCCGAAGGTGGGAAGATAAGAAGTTGAGAAAGTGATTAAGGTGATACGTTATGTGAAGTGACTTATAAGCCTGTCACCATATGAGCTTATCAACGAATTTTTAAACTTGTGACTTTATGATGCAGTGACCGGGTGACCTGATATATGCTGATATTCTGGCGGTTTTTCCTATCCCATCTTCTTGCTGATTTTACTTTCCAGTTTGATTACATCAACAGGTGGAAAAGAACCAATATATGGGGAATGCTGGTTCATTGCGCCACGCATATGGTTCTTTCGACAATCCTCCTCTTTCCGTTTCTTAACTCTACATGGGTGGACACAGGCTTTGTTAAGCTGCAGGGATGGTCCTGCATACTCATAATGGGCATACTGCATCTGGCGGAAGACGAATGGCGCATATTTACGATGCGTCGTTTTAAGACCGCGGACGGTACCATAAGCTTTCTCTGGGATCAGGTCATTCACATCGGGGTGATGTTCCTGCTTTCCCCGATTTACTGGAAGGAGGGCGCATGTTCGTATTTTCCCGAGAAATGGGTTATTCTGCTTTGTCTTCTTGTCGGAGTCACGCACGCCCTCACGGTTTTCCTGTACTTTCTTGAAAAAGATATTTACGGCGCGAATTTTCCCGGGTTCGATGAAAAATATCTCAACATGGTTGAAAGGTTCGTCCTTTGGGCGTTCTTCCTCCTGCCGGGATGGTGGTGGCTGCCTTTCATGATTTTGTGGATGGGACACATGCATTACCTGCGCAAAAAAAGAATAATCGATTTCTCGCACGCCGGAGTCTATGTCGGAATTCTGCTGACCTTCTTTCTGGGCATCCTTGCCCGACGCACATATTTCGGATAGAGCGCCGGCCGCAGTTCAGAGCCGAATCTGCCTGATTCCGGGGATTCGGGACAAAAAAACTTTCCGGAAATTTATGAAAAACGCGATGGAGCGTATTCTTGCCAGGCCGCTTGCCGAAGTGACATTCGCCTTCCTGGACGTGGAAACCACCGGGCTTTCGCCGCTGAAAGGGGGCCGTGTCTGCGAGGTCGCTGTTTCCAGAAGATGCGGGGATGCCGACCTGGGTCATTTCCATACTCTGATACATCCGGGCTGCGGAATCCCGGAGGAAGTCATAAAAATACACGGGATAACCGACACGATGGTGGCGAAGAGCCCCAGGTTCGAGGCCGTGGCTCCCCGGCTTCTGGGCATCCTCGACGGCGCGGCGCTGGTCTGCCACAACGCCGGATTCGACGTGGGCTTCATGGAGCATGAATTTTCCATGGCGGGCCTTAAATTTCCCCGCATGCCCGTTCTGGATACTCTTAAGATAGCCAGGAGGCACGCACGTTTCTCCCGCAACACTCTGGGAAACATAGCAGCAGAACTGGGCATAGACTGCGGCGGCTGGCACAGAGCGCTCAGCGATGTCAAGATTACGGAACAGATTTTCCTGCACTTCCTTGGAAAATTTGCCGTTTCAGGAGCAAAGACGCTTAAAGACATCATGGCGGAATGCCGGGGAAAATGAATAAACAGTCTTGAGGAGACGGAAATTTTTTAATTTAAAAAAACAGGGCAGGAGGCAGAGAAATGAGCGCGGTATCGGCAATCGATGCAATAAAGGCCCCGAGGGGCGGAAAAATTTCCTGCAAGGGATGGCAGCAGGAGGCCGCCCTGCGCATGCTCATGAACAACCTTGACCCGGACGTGGCCGAGAAGCCGCAGGAACTTGTGGTTTACGGAGGCAGGGGGAAGGCCGCGCGCAACTGGGACTGCTACCATGCCATAGTCGATTCCCTCAGGAAACTGGAAAACGACGAGACCCTGCTGGTCCAGTCGGGAAAACCCGTTGCGGTTTTCAGAACGCATGAATATTCTCCCCGCGTGCTGATCGCAAATTCCAATCTTGTGGGACACTGGGCGAACTGGGAAGTTT
This sequence comes from bacterium, assembly GCA_043817835.1. Lineage (GTDB taxonomy): Bacteria > Elusimicrobiota > Elusimicrobia > Elusimicrobiales > CAZFMJ01 > JBDRGJ01. The sequence goes on along the minus strand of JBDRGJ010000321.1, from coordinate 2,208 downwards.
TCGACGAGCTGGAGAAGAAGGGCCTCATGATGTACGGCCAGATGACCGCCGGAAGCTGGATTTACATAGGCACCCAGGGAATACTGCAGGGGACCTATGAGACTTTCGCCGAAGCCGGAAGGAAGCACTTCGGAACAGATCTTTCGGGACGGCTTGTGGTGACCGGCGGGCTCGGCGGCATGGGGGGGCCCAGCCTCTTGCCGCAACCATGAACGGGGCTGTTATGATAGCCGTTGAGGTCAACGAGTCCAGGATCAGAAGACGTCTGGAAACCCGCTATCTGGACAGGATGGAAACTTCTCTGGACGCGGCTTTGAAAGCGGCCGAGGATGCGCTGAAAAAGAAAGAACCGGTTTCCATAGGGCTTCTAGGCAACTGCGCCGACATACTGCCGGAACTGGCCCGCAGAAACTTGAAAATAGACCTGTTGACCGATCAGACTTCGGCACACGACCCGCTGAACGGCTATGTGCCGAAGGGCTGCAGCGTGGATGAGGCTGAGGCTTTAAGAAAGAAAGATCCGAAAGGCTATGTAAAGCTGGCCATGGAATCCATTGCCCTTCATGTGCAGGCCATGCTTGAATTCCATAAAAGAGGAACGGTCACATTCGATTACGGCAACAATATCAGAACCATGGCTTTCAGGCAGGGCGTCAGAAACGCCTACGACTTCCCGGGTTTTGTCCCCGCTTACATACGCCCTCTTTTCTGCAGAGGGCTGGGCCCGTTCAGATGGGCCGCGCTTTCAGGCGATCCTAAAGATATAGAAACTACCGACAAACTTGTGCTTGAACTTTTTCCAAAGAATGAGGGACTGAACCGCTGGATCAAAATGGTCGGAGAGAAGGTGCAGTTCCAGGGTCTTCCTGCCAGGATATGCTGGCTGGGTTACGGCGACAGAGCCAGGTTCGGTCTTGCGCTCAACGAATATGTAAGGAAAGGAAAGCTCTCTGCCCCGGTAGTCATGGGAAGGGACCATCTGGACTGCGGCTCGGTTGCCAGCCCTTTCCGCGAGACCGAAGCCATGAAGGACGGGTCCGACGCTGTGGCAGACTGGGCCATATTGAACGCTCTGCTTAATACCGCTTCAGGGGCAAGCTGGATCTCCTTTCACCACGGCGGGGGGGTTGGAATGGGCTATTCCCTTCATGCGGGCCAGGTCACGGTTGCCGACGGAACCAAGGAAATGGACAAACGCATCGAGCGCGTGATGACCAATGACCCGGGCATAGGCGTGGCCCGCCACGCGGACGCCGGCTACGACGAAGCAAAAGAAGTGGCTAAAGAGAAAGGTATTAAGATTCCGATGTTATAAGGATAGCGTTTAGCGTATAGCGGTTAGCGATTAGTGAAAGGCATAAGTCAAAGGCTTCGCTTCTGGGAATTATTTAAAATGATAATTTGTGTTTTTACTAACCGCTAATCGCTAGACCCTATACGCCGTAGTTTTGTTCATTGTTCTAATCGCTATGCGCTAAACGCTATACGCTGTATTTAGAAGAAGGAGGACTCGATACAATGGCAGATGAATTCAGTTTTGACGTGGTATCAAAAGTGGACATGCATGCTGTGGAGGATGCGGTCAACGTAGCCAACAAGGAAATTGCGAACCGCTACGATTTCAAAGGCTCCAATTCTTCCATAACGCTGGATATCAAAGAAAACAAGTTCAACCTTTCCTCCAGCGATGAATACAAGATAAAGGCGCTGTATGACGTTCTGCTGACCCGCCTCTCCAAAAGAGGGGTGCCGCTGAAAAATCTGGAACCGGAGAAAATAGAAACGGCGCTGGCAGGCACGGTGAAGCAGTTTGTCAAAATACAGCAGGGCATTCCATCGGAAAAGGCGAAAGAGATGGTCAGGCTTATAAAGGATAAAAAGCTGAAGGTCACCGCAGCCATTCAGGCCGACCAGCTCAGGATTTCCTCCCGCTCCAAGGATGAGCTTCAAAACGCCATGGCTCTGCTGAAAAGCGGCAGTTTCGGCCTGGATCTCCAATTCACCAATTACCGGTAATCAGCATGGGCAGACCTATACTTATAACCGGTTTCACGCAGCTGCTGACTTTTACGGGCGACAAATCAGCACGCTCCGGCAAAAAGATGCGTGAAACGGGTCTTGTGAAAAACGGAGCCGTGCTTTTCCAGGACGGGATTATACTGGCTGCCGGAGCGGCGGGGGATGTCATCAAACACCCTTTGGCGGCAA
>JBDRGJ010000320.1:0-3416 GCA_043817835.1 bacterium | reverse complement strand
TCCTTCAATCCTGCGCTCTCGATTTCAACCAGATGATGCAGACGCTGCGCAGGCTTATTTACCGCGACCACAAATATGCAGCGGAGGCGGACGACATCCTGACCGAATGCCGCGAGTGGCTTTCCCGGCAGGAAACGCTTCCTTCGCGGGAAAGCGAACAACTGAACAGTCTCATCAACAACGCCAAAAGCAGGCTGAGCATAATTAACGCCCATTTCATGAAGGGTCGCCTTCGGGCTGATACGGAAAGCGGGAAAGAAAACGGGACAGGGGAATCGCGAATGACGGATCGCGGATGAAAAAGGAACAGAATATGGATGAAATTAAGAATACTGTGCTACTGGTGGAAGACGATGACGATGTGCGGGACATGACTGAGATGATCCTTAAAGACATGAATTTTAAGGTGCATAGTGTAAACGGTTCTCTGAAAGCGAAAGAATGGATGGAATCCAACACGCCGGCTCTGATAATGCTGGACATCATGATGCCAGACGGCAACGGCCTTGATTTATGCCGCTTTATAAGGTCCCAGGAAAGGTTTCAGAACCTTCCCATCCTGATTGCCAGTGCCCTGGAGGACGACGAGACAGCGCAGGATGCCATGGAAATGGGCACCACGGATTTCATCCGCAAGCCGTTCTCTATGGAAGCTTTACAGGAAAAAATCAAAAGGATTTGTTCAAGAGGCCATTCGCTTTGATTCCGACCCTGCTGAGCCCTGCATAAATAATGCCCCCGTTGGAGGCTTGGATTTGAGACGTCCCGTTCTTTCCTTGAAGGCATTGACGAACTGGACGTCCCGAATCTACGCAATCCGGAACTTCGGGACGAATGCGAGGCGCAACGAACGAGCATACCGGTGGTCTGTGAGCGAGGAGCAAAGAAGCAGTCGCGCAAAGGCAAGCCTCCCTTTCCTTTCGGGAAAGGGCCGGGCGCTTTTGGGCTGCCTGCCCGCCATATGCCCAGACAGCGTTGTATGGCATATTTGGCAGGCGGGCAACTTCGTCATTCATCGCTTGCGTAGCTTTGCTACGCGGCGCTCTTCATTCCTTGTTTCGCTCCAAATTATCCCGGCCAGCGGAAACATTATTTATGCAGGGCTCAGTAACATTCCCGCAATCCGCGAAGGCAGTTGAGTCCAGGACAGTAGCAATCTCAACTGTTTTTAGAACGCCAGAATACTGACTATCCGCCGGCAGATATCAGCCTTTGGCGGAACACACGCACAGGACTGACGATGAAGAGTTTCATGTTCCCTGATTCAATAAAGGAAGGGTGAAGAAGAACGTGCTCCCCTCGTCTGTTTTGGATATCATTCCGACAGTGCCGCCATGGGCCTCTGCCACGGTCCTGACAAATGCCAATCCCAGGCCCAGACCTTCTATCTGCCCGGTGAAGTCTTCCTCAATCTGGTGAAATTTTTCAAAGAGGTTCGGCTCTTCTTCGGGCAGGATGCCCAGGCCGTTGTCTGAAACTTCCATGCGCAGTTTGTTGTCTCGAACTTCTGCCCTCAGGGTGACTTTTCTGGTTTCGCGGGGATTGAACTTGACCGCATTTTCTATGAGATTTTTCAGCGCCTCTTTGATGCACCATGGAGCCGCGTAAACAGGAGGCAGCGATTTGCAGGCTATCGGGTCCCATTCAATTTCAGCTTTCTTCTCAGAAAAATAGGGGGACATTGACTTTAAGACCTCTTCTATCATGTCCGGCACCACACAGGATTCCTTGTTCATTGTTATTGTTTCCGGGTCCTGGACTGAACTGAATGTCAGAAGCTTGTTTACAAGATACCTCAGGTTCTCACTCTGGCGCAGTATGGTTCTCAGGGACTTTTTCTGGAAGTCATCAAGCCCTTCCGGCTTGCCCAGCATCAATTCAATAAATCCCATGGTTGTGGCAAGCGGCGTGCGCAGCTTGTGCGACACAATAGACAGAAAGCCCCTCTCAAGTTCCTCTTTCCTTTTTTCCTTGGTGGCGTCGTGGAAAACCAGGAGGAATCCAACCAGGTGATTATCAACCGTCAGCTGGTTTGATGTTCCTGAAAGCACCAGAAGCCTGGGTTTTTCACGCACAAATTCGCATTTAACCAGCCGTTCCTTCTGGGATAAGATACGCTCAGCATGCGCCTGGCATTGGATATTGCCAAGGGCTTCTACAAGCGTCTTCGGGGAGCTGTCGGAAAAGCCCATGAGCCGGCTGGCCGAGGGATTGATTAGAATTATATCTCCTCCAGCCGTAGCCAGTATCGCCCCCTCGTGAGTTTCCAGGAACACGGTCTGAAGTTTTTCCTTTTCCTCGTTAAGCAGGCCAAAGAGGCGCGCGTTTTTCTCGGCCATATCGTTGAATGTGCTTGCCAGAAGGCCGATTTCATCCCTGCTTTTCCATTTTACCCTTGCATGGAGGTTGCCACGGCCTATTTCAGCGACCGCTTTTGCCAGAAGCGGAAGCGGCCTTGTTATCCAGCTGACCAGCAGTACTGTCCCGCTGACGGCCAGAAAAATGGCCGCAGCCGCGATGGCAGTAATCTGTCTTTTCTGTTTTGCAAGGGCCTGCCGGATGGATTCACGCGTAAATCCCAACCGCACTGTTCCGGCTCTATGGGCGCCCATCATGACAGGAACGGATAAATCAAAGTATTGCCGGTAATCCTTGCCCCGCAAACCAGGCGGGCCCCGTAACAACCCGGGACGATACGCGACTTCGACTGTTTCGATGTCGCTTGTACAGGTTTGAAGAAGCATTTCGTTCGACGAAGCGGCCTTCTTACCCTCGGCAGATATGTCGGCTTCTCCGATGCGGCTGGATATTGAATGGGAAAGGAATATGCCATTTGGGTCCAGCACCGCGGCGTAAACAATCGCCTTTTCCTTTAAAAGCTCGTTGAGGCTGAAATGGAGCTGGAACGAGTCAATTTTCGGGAATATGGCTTCGCGGCATGAGCGGGCGAAAAACTCAGCCCGCACTTTCATTTCCGCAATCAGCGTCTGCTCGGTTCCTTTAAAGAGCATTCTTGCCATAAAAAGGATGACTCCAAGCACCAGGAGGGAGGCCAGAAGCGATAGCTTGAACGCCACGGAATGTATTTTATGCATTTGCCGGGTTTTGTGTGAAATTCGGTAAATTATACAAAAATGGGAACATCAGACTTTTTTTTATACAATATGGCCCTGTTTAACAAGGCAGAGTAAATATGGCGAGTGAAATTCCCGAGAAAAACGAGTTTTTATGCCATCTGGGGCATGAGATGAAGACAGTTATCGCCGCGCTCTCAGGCGCGCTTGAAGTTATTAAAGGGAGATATCGGAACAAGGGGGATTCTGTCGAAAAGGCCCTTTTTGACGTAAGCGAAAAAAATGCCATGAGACTTTCAAAACTGGCCAACAACCTTTTGGACTTCGCGCACCGGCAGGCCG
>JBDRGJ010000319.1:0-3365 GCA_043817835.1 bacterium | reverse complement strand
CCATGGCAAGGATCAGCCCCAGCCGTGTGCCCCAGGCTTCGCGCCGAGGCGCGTTGTTGTCCGTCATTTGCTCTCCTCCTGCCAACGATAATATAAATTTACCGTCAGTTTGCAAACTTTCGGACATATTCTGTATACTTCCTGCGCCGGAAATTCAGGCGGAGTCCTCCGCCGAAGGCTACGGCCCGCAGGCGGAGAAAGGCTCCGGCCGCGCTGTCAGCGTGAAGGCCTGTGCGGGCCTGATATTATCCGGCCAGAGCGCTGATGGTCCTTCAACCGGATTCAGGAACCCGGAGTCGGTCGAAGGGTTCAATGACATACCCGCATCATCAGCTTGAAAGTCTGCAAGGGCTTATAAAGCTGGGCATCCAGCCGAGATAGCTCAATGGTAGAGCAATCGCTTCGTAAGCGATAGGCTGTGGGTTCAAGTCCCATTCTCGGCTGGATGCCTGGAGTCGGAAAGACGCCGGAATACAAAGAATGTCCCCAATGATGAGGGGCTTCAAGGGCAGCGGACATCCGGAGTCCTCCGCCGAAGGCTTCGGCCCGCAGGCGGAGGACTCCAGTTTATCCGCCTTCGCAGAAAACCATGCCTGCCTGACGACAGGCAGGTGCATGCGCGTGGATGAATGCGCCAGTGCTTCGGCGCCCGTCCTCCGCAGTAGCTCTGCTACGGAGGATGGAGATGTCACCGCAAAGAGATAAACTGGCGGATAACCCGCCGAGTTGTAGTGGCGGGTATTGTTGGGTACCACGTTCATCCTTCGCAGTAGCTCTGCTACGGAGAATGGAGGCATGCCCGTGGGGTTCCATATTTTAGCCGGGAGCTCGTCCGAATGCCGCTGAGACCGCGGCTCTAAGATGGCTAAAGCTGAAAATCAGAAGTCAATGCACGGCGCGGGAATCCCATTCGCTCCCGGCGTGGAATTCGCGCGCAAGGCCGTGCTCTGGTGGCTTCCACTCCTCTATCTTCTTATTTCCGATTCTTTCTATCTCAGAACCTATGACTCCGCACAGGTCAAAATAACCCTGGTGCAGATGGGCGGAGTCGCGCTTATGGGCCTGTGGGGGTGCCTGCTTTCCCTGGAGGGTAAAAAGGCCTTCCGCAGGGATGATTTTATTTTTCTTGCGCCCTTTGTGGCCTACCTTGCCTATATAATCGTCTCTTTCCTGCATGCTCCGTACAAAGGGCCCAGCGTCGACGATCTCGTGCGGTACATATTTTATATGACCGCCGCCCTGATAGTGATAAGGGAATTCGACGAAAGCGGAGTGAATCGTCTCACGAAAATCCTGATAATCACCGCCTGGATAACCATCGGCTACGGCTTCATACAGTGGTTGGACACGCGTTTTTTTCCTCCCAAAGGCTCGACGCCTAATTCGGTCGGCATAGACCCGTTCATATGGCGATGGGCTTTCAGCCACAGGGTTTTTTCGACATTCGGCAATCCCAATTTCTTCGGAGATTTTCTCGTGCTTATTTTCCCCGTGCTGGTTTCCCAGTATCTTAAAACACGTTCCGTTCTTCTTATCCCGCTGATGGGCCTTAACCTTCTTAATCTTTATGCGACCGAAACCAAGGGGGCATGGCTGGGGTTCGGCGCCGTTGTGCTCATATTTCTGCTCATTTACACCCCGAATTTCATGAGGGAGCGTTTTGAAGCGGTAAAATGGAAGGTGTGGGGTTTTGGTGCGGCGGTTTTCCTCGCAACGCTGGCGATGGTGCTTTACTTCCTGTCATTGCGCATAACTTCCGCAAGCTTCAGGGTGGCGACATGGCTTTCCACCTGGGAAATGATAGAAAGCCAGCCTCTGGCCGGGATAGGGGTCGGCAGCTTCAAAGTCATATATCCCGCCTACCGCAGGCCGAAGATTTTCCATATAGAGGGCAAGCATAACACCGAGACCGATCATGCCGAGGACGAATTCCTGGAGCAGTGGATGGACAACGGGGCGCTGGGATTCGGCATTTTTCTGTGGCTTATCATTTTCACCACGATCACAGGGCTCAGGAGTATCAAAGAACTGACCTCCGGCCTGGCCAATAAAGGCGCCAGGCCTCCTCCGCGGGCTTATGACCTGCTAGGCTACCTTACGGCTTTCCTGGGCATGCTTTTTCACAACTTTTTCGACGTCAGCATGCGGTTCGTCTCTTCCGGGGTCTACCTGGGTCTGCTTTCCGGACTGGTGATCAATCTTGCCAGAGGACATGCCCTGTGGGAACTGCATTACAAGGAAGCCGCGCCGGAGCCCCAGGCAGCGGTGAAGGCTGCCGGCGGAAATTTTATGGGATATATGAGATGGCTCATGCAGGCTGCGGCCGTTGCCGGACTGGTTTATCTGGGCTGGCTTATTTTTTCGCAGTTTGCCGAATTGCAGGGCCCGCTTTCCAGGGTGATGCAGGGCGGCGAAAGACTGCAGTGGTGGATTTCCTGGTCCGTAATGCTGGCGGTAGTGCTCGGCCTGGGGTACGCTTTTGCAAAGATAGTGGTGATCGGGAATTTTCTGATTCCGCCGTTGATTGTTCTGCTCATGCTTCTGCCGGTCAACTACTTCTGGGGCTTTTTCAAGGCTGACGTATATCATAATATGGCGATATTTTTTTCCAAACAGGCTAAATGGGACGACGCCCTGACCTACTACCGGAAGGTCAACAGTCATAATCCATACTTTATAATGCCCTATTATTTCACGGGCAATGTTTTCAACGACAGGTTCAATATGGAGAAGCAGTATCGGCCGGAATGGGGGGATGCGGATAACGTTCCCAGGGACGATTTCGAGAGGGCCATGGAGGCTTACGAGAAGGTTCGGAAAATAGCTCCCAACTATGTGCAGATGCATCACCAGGCTGGTCTGCTGTATATGAAGATGGCGGACTACATGAACCGTCACGGCAAACCTAAGGAAGCGGCTGTTTTCTGGGACAAGGCTCTGGGCCGCTTCAATCTGTACCATAACCTGGATCCTGTTTTTCCCCAGAATTATTATCGCAGGGCGCAGGTTTACATGGCAAGAAAGGAATTGGACAAGGCGGAAAAAGAATATCTGGACAATATCAATGCCGCCAAATGCCATGAAAAAGGGCACAACCACGGAAGTCCTGAGGCTTACACGAATCTGGCCAATTTCTACCACTTAAGCGGCAGGTTTCCGCAGGCAGAGAGCGCTTACAGGAAAGCTCTGGAGATGGACACCGGGTACGTTCCGGCAAAGCGCAATCTGGACATGCTTTACCAGCGGTATAAGGCGTCTGCGGAGCCTGTCCGACATTAGGCTTTCATGGCGAAATTGACGATGGCGATGCCGAGCCGAAGCGACGCGAGACGAGCATTCTCGATGGAGACTGTAAGTCGAGCGGC
>JBDRGJ010000318.1:0-3798 GCA_043817835.1 bacterium | reverse complement strand
GGCATCAACCTTGAAGACATAAAGGCGCCCGAGTGCTTCCTCATCGAGGAAACCCTGAAAAAAACGATGAAAATTCCCGTTTTTCACGACGACCAGCACGGCACGGCTATAATATCCGGTGCTGCCCTCATTAACGCCCTTGAGATTGCCGGCAAGAGCGCTGACAGCGTCCGTATCGTTTTCAACGGAGCCGGCGCGGCCGGCTTTGCCTGTGCCGATCACTATATGAGGCTGGGCGTCAAAAGGGAAAACATCATGCTGTGCGACACCAAAGGCGTCGTATACAAGGGCCGCACCGACGGCATGAATAACTACAAGGAGCAATTCGCCGTTGACACCGATTGCAGGACACTTGCAGACGCCATGAGGGGCGCAGACGTTTTCGTCGGCCTGTCTGCGGCCGATACCGTTACCCCGGAAATGCTGCTGTCCATGACTAAAAATCCCATAGTCTTTGCCATGGCAAACCCCGACCCTGAGATACGCTATGAGCTGGCTGTGGCCGCCAGGAAGGATATTATCATGGCCACCGGCCGCTCCGACTACCCGAATCAGGTGAACAACGTGCTGGGATTTCCCTTTATCTTCCGGGGGGCGCTGGACGTGAGGGCGAATTGCATCAATGACGAGATGAAACTTGCGGCAACCTATGCCCTTGCAAAACTCGCGAAAGAAGACGTCCCTGACTCGGTGCGGAAGGTCTACGGAGGGGAAAAGTTGCAGTTCGGCAGGACATATATCATCCCCAAACCATTCGACCAGAGGGTCCTCATATGGGAGTCTTCTGCAGTGGCTGAAGCAGCCATTAAAACCGGAGTGGCAGAAAAAGCGGTGGATATCAGCGGCTACCGCATACAGCTTGAAAAGAGGCTTGGCCGCGCCAGGGAGGTCATGAGAACGGTGATTGACAAGGCCGGGCTCAATCCAAAGCGCGTGGTGTTTCCGGAAGGCGAAGAGGAAAAAATTCTCCGCGCGTGCCGAATACTTCTGGACGAGGGCATTGCCAAACCCATATTGCTCGGGAATGAGGCCAAAATACGCTCCATGATCGCCGAACACGGCATTCCCCTGGAGGGGGCGGTGTTTATTGATCCCGCAAAGTCGCCCAAATTTGAAGCATATATGGCTGAATACTACAGGCTGCGTCAGCGCAAGGGCGCGACCATGCAAAGGGCTTCAGAGATGTTGAGCATGCCGGTTGTTTTTGGCGCTATGATGGTTCATATGGGGGATGCTGACGCTTTGATGTCAGGCATGACCCATCATTATCCCGAAGTCATCAGGCCGGCTCTGCGCGTTATAAAAGTCAGGGAAGGGGTAAAAAAGGTTTCCGGGCTGTATATGCTGATAATGAAAAAAGAAACCTATTTTGTTGCGGATACCACTGTCAACATTGAGCCGACCGCCGAGGATCTGGCGGAAATAGCCCTTCTTGCCGCAGAAACGGTGCGCCGTTTTGATGTAGAACCGAAAATAGCGATGCTCTCATTTTCAAATTTCGGCAGCGCTCCTCACACACTGTCGGAAAAAGTCAAACAGGCTGTGGATATAGTCAAACGAAAGGCCCCTGACCTTATGATTGACGGCGAAATGCAGGCTGACACTGCCGTGGTCCCGGATATCATCGAGCATACCTACCCGTTCAGCAGGCTTAAAGGGGGAGCGAATGTCCTGATATTTCCCAATCTGGAGGCTGGCAACATAGCCTACAAGCTTTTAAGCCGGATAGGAGGCGCCACGGCGATAGGCCCGATACTGATGGGGATGAGCAAATCCGTTCACATCCTGCAGCGTGACGACGAGGTGAACGACATAGTCAACATGGCTGCCATCGCCGTCGTAGATGCGCAGGAAAAAGAAAAAGGAAAGACAGCGGTCAGAGTAGCCGCACTTTCAAGCGCCCGCCCCCTCTGATGGCCGGAGGCACTGTTCCGGGGAAGACGAGCAAGTGTTGCTATTTAAGAGCCAGACACAATTCCTTGACCGACGATGCCGACTTATTGAGAGCTGTCGTCTCTTCCTCGGTAAGTTTTAACTGCACTATTTCCGATATCCCGGAACTTCCAAGTTTTACCGGAACTCCCACAAAGACGCCATTGATGCCGTATTCGCCTTCAAGATAGGCAGCGCAAGGCAGGAGCTTCTTTTTATCCATGACAATAGCCTCCGCCATTTCAACCACGGCGGCGGCAGGCGCATAATAAGCGCTGCCGGTTTTTAAAAGCTTTACTATTTCCGCTCCACCGTCGCGCGTTCTCTGCATTATGGCATCAATCTTGTCCTTGGGCAGAAATTCAGTAATCGGAATTCCAGCCACTGTGGAGAATCTTGGAAGCGGCACCATGGTGTCGCCATGACCTCCAAGCACCATGGCATGCACGTTTTCCACCGAGACATCCAGCATCTGCGCGATGAAGGTTCTCATGCGTGCGGAATCAAGTATCCCGGCCATTCCGATAACCCTGTTTTTCGGGAATTTTGAGGCTTGAAGCGCCACAAGGCACATTGCGTCCAGAGGATTGCTGACCACCAGAAGTATCGCATTGGGCGAATATCGCACGGCCTGTTCGGTGACGCTTCTCACAATTCCGGCGTTCGTTCCCAGAAGCTCGTCGCGGCTCATCCCCGGTTTTCTGGGCACGCCTGCCGTTATGACAATGATGTCAGAGCCTGCCGTCGCTTCATAGCTTGTCGTCCCGGTCACAGCTGAGTCATATCCGTAGACCGGACCCGCCTGCAATATGTCAAGAGCCTTTCCGGCCGGCACTCCTTCTGTCTGCGGGATGTCAACCACGACTATGTCGGCAAAATCCTTTTCCGCCAGAGCGCGCGTAACAGATTCCCCCACATGTCCGGCACCTACCACTGTTATCTTGGTTTTGGTCATGAATGTTTCCTCCTGTGTTTTGTATCCTTATTAGTAAGACTAATATACCCAAAATATTGTACCATAATTACAACACAGTCTAAGTAAAGACAGTGACGACCTCGAGGTGAAAAACAGGCAGCAGAGAACAGAATGGTAGGCAGAGAATAGACTGTTATTGACCTCCAGGCAAAAAATCAGGTGTCTAGTCGACGGACATCCGCACTTTCAAGCGCCATAGGCTGAAAGTACGGCAGAGCCGCACTTTCAAGCGCCAGCCCCCTCTGATGGCCGGTGGCCCTGTTCCGGGGACGAGCAGAGCTCGAGGCTGAAAGTACGGCAGAGCCGCACTTTCAGGCGCCAGCCCCCTCTGATGGCCGGTGGCCCTGTTCCGGGGACGACCAGAGCTCGAGGTTGAAAGTACGGCAGAGCCGTCAAATAAAGGAGCCAAAGACATGTCAACGATAAAGGAAGCACTGAGCCAGAAAATTCCCGGTATCCGGGAAGAAATCAAGAAGCTTGTAAAAGAACACGGGACCACGAAGATATCGGAGGTTACCCTCGCGCAGGCGTACGGCGGAATGCGTGGTGTTAAATCGCTTGTCTGTGATACTTCCGAGGTGGATAATAACCGCGGGGTGATAATAGGAGGCATACACATCAGCGAACTGACAGAAAAGCAGCCCGAAGAAATCCTTTGGCTGCTTCTTACCGGAGAATTGCCGGATTCACGGAGCCTGGAAACATTGAAAGCAGAACTTCAGAAACGCAGCACAACGGTTCCGCAGTATGTGTGGGATGTGCTTAAGGCCATGCCGAAGGACTCCCATCCGATGACGATGTTCAGCACCGCGATTCTGGTCATGGACAAGGACTCGCACTTCAAGAAGCGCTATGACCAGGGAATGCGCAAGGAAGAATACTTGGAGCCC
>JBDRGJ010000317.1:0-6845 GCA_043817835.1 bacterium | reverse complement strand
ACCCAGGCATAATGAGGCCTTATGCCGCATGTGCTGAATCTGCAGGACGGGTATAATAATCATATATTTAGGAATTGTCGGGGCATCATCTGTGCTAAGGAGAAATTTAATGCTTAAAAGACTTGCCGGATTAACGCTGGTTCTTCTCTTTGGGAGTGTAGCTTCATGGTCCGGAGATGTGGACTTCGACCAATCCATCGACATCCAGGAAGTGATAAATCATGTAGCTGACACCCAGGCCGTTCCTGCCCCCCCGGTTCCGGTTGCTTCTGATAAAGCCGGGTCTGCCGATAAGGTGAAAGAATGGACCATAATGGTTTTCATTAACGGCAAGAACAACCTGGCAGATGCCGCATTTAATGATATCAAGGAGATGGAAGCAATAGGTTCCGACAGCAACATCAACGTGCTGGTGGAAGCCGGACATCTGCGGCAGGGCGGAGGATATCTTCCGACTCTTCAAGTGCATAATGCGGCGCACCAACAGACTACGCCTTCCGGACTTATAATCCCCGCCAGGCAATTTCTCAGTGTTTCTCTTAAGACCAGGCTTGAACTCCCCCGACATATGGACTGGACAGGGGTCAAAAGATTTTATGTCATCCGGAATCCTTCCGGTTCATCTGTCATGCACTCGCTTGAGGTCTTCGCGAATCCTTCCGCCGACATGGGAGACTGGAGGGAACTGGTTGATTTTGCAACCTGGGGTAAATTAAATTTTCCGGCAAAAAAAATACATGCTGGTGGTATGGAATCACGGAAGCGGACTGAAAGGCATTTCTTTCGACGATCTGACCAAAAAGCATATATCCGTCGGCGACCTTAAGCACGCCATGAAGCGCATAGGCAAAGTGGACGTTTACGGCTCAGACGCGTGCCTTATGCAGATGGGCGCTATCGCGGCCGAGCTTAAAGACTATGCCGATGTTATAATAGGTTCGGAAGATATCGAGCCGGAGGAAGGATGGGATTACGACGCCTTGCTCACAAAACTTTCTGCCAATCCCAGAGCTTCGGCTGAAGAGGCCGCCAAATATGTCGTAGACGGATTCAGGAGGTATTATTCAAAAAGAGGAAGAAGGTCCTCGCTGTCCGCTATAAGGGCCCCGGCGCTTGACGGACTGGCAGAGCGGGTGAATATGTGGACAGACCGCATATACGGCATAATGCAGGAAGATTCTCTTGAGACGCAGGGCACGGCGTCAGCTCTCTATATGGCATGGACAAGAGCCTTGAGATTCCCCAAGAGCGATTCTGTCGACCTCTGCAATTTCGTGGGCATAGTCTCGATGTTGTCGCCTGACGAGCAGCTGAAAGCGATGAGCTCGGATATGCTGAAGTATGTAGCGCAGGAACTGGTCGTGGCAAACGCCTCGGTTATGTACAGGGCGTACGGTATTGCAGCCTATATGCCGGCTAAAAAATATAATGAGGGCTACGAAACTTTTCAATGGGCGCGGATGTCCGGATGGGGAGATTTTTCCCGGTTTATGGATGAGATCTTTAATTCAGGGATTATTCTGCCCACCCGGGCCGGATTGCCAAAATTGCCCGAAAACAATTACGGGTTTAATACAAAATAAGCAGTACACACTTTCATGCGCCGGAGGCTGAAAGTGCCGCGGAGCGGAGCAAAATAAGCAATGCAAGAAACTTAAGCAACGTAAGAAACACAAGTAAATAAGCCCGAATTCCGGTTCCGGAATCCGGGCTTATTTTGCTTATATTTTTATTGCTTTTGTTGCTTGCGTTTCTTGTTTTGCTTGTGTTTCTTATGTCGCTTCTTCATCTCCCGCAGTCCCTATCCTCATGCTGTAGAATGAGCGCCACACAAAGACGACTGCCAGCAGAAAGAACACGACGGAAGATGTCCTGGCGGCAAATGGAGACATGGTTATGGCGAGTTCAACCGCCAGCAGCCCGAAAAGAGTGGTGAACTTGATGATGGGATTCATGGCCACTGATGACGTGTCCTTGAAAGGATCTCCAACCGTGTCGCCCACCACTGTGGCGGCGTGCAGTTCGGTGCCTTTCATATGCAATTCGGTCTCAACCAGCTTCTTGGCATTGTCCCAGGCTGCGCCTGCGTTAGCCATAAAAATGGCCTGATAAAGCCCGGAGATGGCTATCGAGATGAGATAACCGATGAAGAAAAAATGGTTGGCGCAGGCAAAGGCCAGGGTGCTGAAGAACACCACCAGAAATATGTTAAACATCCCTTTCTGGGCGTATTGCGTGCAGATTTCCACCACTTTCTTGCTGTCGCTTACCGAGGCTCTTTCGCTGCCGCCTTCCAGCTTTATGTTTTTCTTTATAAAAGCCACGGCCCTGTAAGCGCCGGTGGAAACGGCCTGGATTGAGGCGCCGGTGAACCAGTATATGGTGGTCCCTCCGGTCACCAGTCCAAGCAGGAAAAGCGGATTCATTATGGAAAGCCCGGCCACCACCTGACCGGGGAAGGTCTTATCAAGCAACTGGATTATGGAGAAGATCAGGGTGGTGGCGCCAACCACAGCCGTGCCTATCAGCACGGGCTTGGCAGTGGCTTTGAAAGTATTGCCTGCCCCGTCGTTTTCCTCCAGGAAAGCCTTCCCGTTTGTAAAATCGGGGGTAAAGCCGAAGTCCCTGTTTATCTCCTCCTTCATGCCGGGCAGGGTCTCTATCATGGAAAGTTCGAACACGGACTGTGCGTTGTCGGTGACCGGCCCGTAGGAGTCGACTGCTATGGTCACCGGCCCCATGCCGAGGAAGCCGAAAGCCACAAGTCCGAAGGCGAATATGGCGGGAGCCACCATCAGTGCTCCAAGTCCGGCCAGACTGACGGCATAGGCTATGGCCATCAGGGATATTATGGCCAGGCCCATCCAGTAGGCGCTGAAATTGCCCGCCACAAGGCCTGAGAGTATGTTCAGCGACGCCCCGCCCTCTTTGGAGGCAGCCAGGACCTCGCGCACGTGCCCGGAGTTGGTGGAGGTAAAGACCTTGACCAGTTCCGGTATGAGAGCCCCGGCCACGGTTCCGCAGGTGATTATGGCGGCCAGTTTCCACCAGAGGGTCGCGTCGTTCCCCAGAACAGGTATAAGCAGCCATGAGAGCACGAAAGTCATTGCGATGGATACGATAGACGTCAGCCATACCAGCGTGGTCAGAGGTATCTCAAAGTTGAATTTTTTAGCTTCGCCGTACAGGCTTTTCGCCGCCGCCCCGTTTATCCAGTAGGATACGGCGCTGGTGACTATCATGCCGATGCGCATGACGAATATCCAGACCAGCAGCTGTATCTGCGCTACCGGGTCCTTCACCGCCAGCACTATGAAGGTGATAAGAGCGACGCCTGTCACGCCGTAAGTCTCGAAGCCGTCGGCTGTCGGTCCAACCGAGTCGCCGGCATTGTCGCCGGTGCAGTCGGCTATCACACCGGGATTTCTGGCGTCGTCCTCCTTGATTTTGAAGACGATTTTCATGAGATCAGAGCCGATGTCGGCTATTTTGGTGAAGATGCCTCCGGCTATTCTCAGCGCTGCTGCGCCCAGAGACTCTCCTATGGCGAAGCCTATGAAGCACGGACCCGCATAGTCACCGGGCACGAAGAGGAGAATGACAAGCATCATAACCAGTTCCACACTTATAAGAAGCATGCCTATGCTCATTCCGGCCTTAAGGGGTATGGTCATGGTGGGGAAGGGCTTGCCTGCCAGGGCGGCGAAGGCAGTTCGGGAATTGGCGTAGGTGTTTATCCTTATGCCGAACCATGCCACGCTGTAGCTCCCCAGTATCCCGACTATGCTGAAAAATATGATTATCGCCACCTGGCTGAAAGTGTAATGAAGGAGAAACCCGAAATAAACGACCATTATGGCGGCGATGAAAAGCCACAGCATCGCAAGAAACCTGCCCTGGGTAAGAAGATAAGTCTTGCAGGTTTCGTAGATGAGTTCGGATATGGCCAGCATGGACTTGTGCACCGGCAGTTTTTTTATCTGCATGGACTGCCAAAGACCGAACAGCATCCCGAGAACACAGATTGCCAGACCCCAGAGCAGAAGGTTGTGGCCGGTCATGCCCAGAAAGCTGACAGTTGAAAGGTCGGGAATAGTAAGGTCCGCCTCGCCGGCAAAAGCAGCCGAAACAGACAAAGAGAATCCTGCAGTGAGAATCAACAGCTTTACAAGTTTGTTCATTATGCCTCCATCTTCACAATTTTCCGGGGGCCAGCAGTCAGCCGAAGTGTCCGCTACTGCTTCTGCTGGGAGTCAACCGATATGCCGGGGCCCATCGTTGAGCTGAGATGCACGGACTGCAGATAAATACCCTTGGATGACGAAGGCTTTGCCTTCATCACAACCTCCAGAACAGTCTGGGCGTTGGCGGCCGTATGTTCTTCAGGAAAAGACGCCTTGCCTATCGACAGGTGAATTATCCCCGAGGGGTCGGCCTTAAATTCAACACGTCCGGCTTTCAGTTCCTTCACCGTACGGGACACATCGAACGTCACGGTGCCGCTCTTCGGATTGGGCATGAGGCCCCGCGGGCCGAGTGTTTTGCCCAGTCTGGTAACGTCCTTCATCATATCAGGCGTTGCGACCAGCACGTCGAAATCCAGATAGCCCTTTGCGATTTTGTCTATAAGATCGGCCCCGCCTACTTCGTCGGCCCCTGCTGTCTGGGCTTCTTTTGTTTTTTCGCCTTTAGCTATTACAATCACCTTCCTGGTCTTGCCGGTGCCATGCGGAAGCACCACGGTCCCGCGCACCTGCTGGTCAGACTGCTTGGGGTCTATGCCCAGCTTTATGTGCAGTTCCACCGACTCGTCGAATTTGGCGGTGGCGTTCTTTTTCACCATGGACGAGGCCTCGGCAACCGTGTAAACCTTTCCTGGGTCCAGGCCTTTTTTTGCGTTTTCAAGTCTTTTTCCCATTATGATCTCCCGAGGTAATATCGCCCGGTTTTTGGTGTTGCCAGGCTCCCTCTCTTCAACGCATCAACACTTCAACGATTCAACCTTACTCTATATCCACTCCCATGCTGCGGGCGGTGCCTTTCACCATATCCATGGCGGCTTTGATATCCCTGGTGTTGAGGTCCGGCATTTTTATGGCGGCGATTTCCTCCGCCTGCCTGAGGGAAATCCTGGCGACTTTGGTCTTGTTGGGCTCGCCGGAGGCCTTGGCTATGCCGGCGGCTTTTTTTATGAGGGAAGCCATGGGCGGCATCTTGGTTATAAAAGTGAAACTGCGGTCGTCATAAACCGTGATGACGACGGGAACAGGCATGCCGGCCTCCATTTTCTTTGTCCTTTCGTTAAACTGCCGGCAGAAGTCCATGATATTGACGCCGTGCTGGCCCAATGCCGGTCCCACGGGAGGGGCGGGTGTAGCGCCTGCAGCGGGAATCTGAAGTTTTATGAGAGTTTTTACGGTTTTTGCTTTAGCCATATCAGTGTTCCTTATTATAACTATTCAGGTCCGGAAGTTCAGAGTTCAAAGGTTCACGGTTCAGATGTCGGAAAAACCATGAACGTTGAACGGTGAACCCAAGTCAACCCTCGTATTAGAGTTTTTCCACCTGCAGGAAATCAAGCTCCACCGGCGTAGGCCGGTCGAAAACGGTGACCATTGCCTTGAGCTTGGATTTGGGTTCGCTGACTTCCTCCACCACGCCGATGAAATGGCGGAACGGGCCTTCTATGATGCGCACGTTCTCTCCCCGCTCGAATTGCACTGCCGGCCTCGGTTTCCCTGCGGCGGATGAAGTGGTCAGTTCCAGGATTCCTTTGATCTCCTCTTCCGGCAGAGGTACGGGGTTCGGGTCGCCCAGAAAACCGGAAACCCCCTGCACGTTTTTTACGGCCCAGTAGGTTTCGCTGTCCAACGCCATGTCCACCAGCACATAGCCGGGAAAGAACTTGCGTTTCTTGACAAGCATCTTATTGTTTCTTACTTCCGCCACGTCTTCGGTGGGTATGAGAACCTGGAAAAACTTATTGCCCAACGCCTGTTTTTCTATCTTCTGCTGGAGGGCTTTCTGAACACGTTCCTCATAGCCGGTCTGGGTGTGAACCACATAAAATCCCCGCATATTAGCGTCCTCCCAGTACGGCACCAAGAAAAACGGAAAGCCCGAAATCCACCGAACTGATGTAAATCGACATCAGCAGGACTATAATGCCCACAGCTATGGTGGACCGTATAACGTCCTGCCTGCTTAACCATGTCGTTTTAGTAAGTTCGCCGTAAACTTCTTTCAGGAATTGTATAGCCTTATTCATCGTATCAGCCTTCCTTTTTACTGCTCCTGATGCGCTTTGCTTTCAACTTCGACCTCTGGTAGTCCCCGGAACAAGGCCTTCGGCCATCAAAGGGGACGGGTGCTGTGAAAGTGCGGCTCTGCCGTACTTTCAACCTCTGGTGCCTGAAAGTGCGGCTCTGCCGTACTTTCAACCCCTGGTGCCTGAAAGTGCGGGAGCGGAAGGACTTGAACCTTCAGTCCCGGTTTTGGAGACCGGTGGTTTACCAGTTAACCGACGCTCCCCCTACTATAAGGCAGTGATTAGATTATTTATTGTTCACTGTCCACTAGTCACTATCCTATGATTTCATTTCCTTGTGGGGAGTCTGCTTGCCGCAGGCTTTACAGAATTTGTTCAGTTCCAGCTTGAACTCTTTCTTCCTCCCGCGGGAAAAATGATAATTGCGGTTCTTGCAGACCGTGCATGCCATTGTTATGGTTATTCTTTCTGCCATATAAATCCTTTTTTGAGTCTTTTGAGTCTAAAGAGGCCGCGAATCGTGATTCGCGGCCCCCCTCATAGGTCCGCTGATGGAGGGGTCCTTCGAAGACGTTGA
>JBDRGJ010000316.1:0-3882 GCA_043817835.1 bacterium | reverse complement strand
CTCATGTTCTTCTCCCAACGCTTCACGTTTTGCTTCTCCCGTTTCGCATTCCTCGTCCCACGTCTCCCGTTTCTCGTCTCTCGTCACAATAATGCGGGGATGCTCGCATTCATGTTCCTACTGCGTGGTCCCGGGCGTCCGTGGACCGGCCGTATGCAGGCCCCCGGACGAGATTTTAAAAGAAGCTTCAGAAAAGACTCTTGCCGGGGCTTCTGAAATAGTTCTTCTTGGCCAGACAGTCAATTCTTACAGATATTTTCCTCAGAATGGCGCGGCGGCCGTGACTTTTCCGGACCTGCTGAAAAAAGTCTGTTCCCTGGAAAAAGTGAAACGGCTGCGCTTTATGAGCCCGCATCCTGTCTATATCGACGAATCTCTTGCTGGGACGATTGCGGCGGAGCCCAAAATAGCCAGGCACGTGCACCTGCCTGCACAGTCCGGTTCGGACAGGATACTGACACTTATGCGCAGGGGGTATACAAGGGCCGGGTTCCTGGACCGGATTTCCATGATGCGCGAAGCGGCCGGCGATGTTGTAATTTCGACAGACTTTATAGTAGGATTCCCTTCCGAGACGCGCGAAGATTTAAGACAGACTCTTTCCCTCATAAGCGAAGCCGGATTTTCTTCCGCGTACTGCTTTAAGTATTCAGGCAGGCCGGGCACGGCTTCAGCTGCATTCCCGGAGAAAGTTTCGCCGGGGGAAGCGGGGGAAAGGTTGGGCCTCCTGCTGGATGCTGTCAGGCAAAGCGCCGTAAAGACTGCCCTCGCCCGCAAAGGCACAACCGAGGAAGTGCTGCTTGAGACATCGCTGTCAGGGCGGACTTCATCCAATCTTTGGGTTAAGTTCGATGAAGAGGGAACCCCGGGAACACTGGTAAAAGCCGAAATAACCGGGGTAAAACAAAGTTCTCTGACCGGAAGGATAATAAAATGAAAAACAAACCGTCCATCTTTGAGGAAAGAAGAAGACACACAAGGCTGCCGATAATGCACGGCGTACTTGAGCCGGTGGATATAGCCTTTTCAGACCCTGCAAAAAAAATCATTGCCGCCCCCCAACCGGCCATACTGTCGGATCTTTCCGCAGGCGGAATGCGGCTGCTCACATTTCTGGAACCGCCCCATTCCAGGCAGCTGGACATAATCCTGCAGCTTCCGGGCTTGACGGCTATCCCCCTGAAAGGAACCATAGCATGGGTCCGGGCCAAAGGCGGAGTCTTCATGTCCGGCATAACCTTCGCAAAAATAAGCAGCGTAAATAAGCGCAGGATAAACAATATGGCCGAAGATTACACTGACTGTGACACCAGGTTAGCACTGAAGCTTCCGGAAGTATGCACCGACAACTGCCGGTGCCATTCCCTCTGCAACAAGCCGCAGAAAGACGAAACCCTGTTTAAAAAATTAAGCCGCATGCGCGCATGATTTCCAAGCACAATAATCGCAGGATTCCGTCGTTACGGCAGGTGAAATCCTGAACCGGAGATATCCTCCACTGACGGGCATGTCCGTGGTATTCCGGCGAACGCATAAAAACACCTGCGACCGGTAATGAAATATGAAGTCAGAAGCACGAACGCATTTTTTCATACCTGTATTAACCCGAATTCCGCAGTTGAAATGAAGCGTATTTACAAAACATTGAATAAAAAAATGCGGCACTGCCGTACTTACAGCCTCTGGCGCTTTGTAAGTGCGGAATTCCCCGCAGTTCGGGCGATAGATTCCGGGGCTCTGAACCGGAATCTATCGGGGTGAATCCCGTACCGAAGTTCCAGATTACGTAGATTCGGTACGTTCCAAACCTACCGAATTTGGATGTTTGGGACGCGCGAAGTCGCGCCTGAACACAGCCTCCGGCAGTTCTTCAGCCTCTGGCGTTTTGAAGTGCTGCGAAGGGGATTCTTCAACTGAAGAATCCGGGTTAAGCTTTCATAACACCCCCCGAGTTCCCCGCCCGCCATATTGTTCGAGTGTGCGGGTTGTCAACCCAAACTTCCCGGTTGCCGACTGGAGAATCTTTAAGGATTCTGGAAAATGACTGCTATTCCGGAAAATCTTGCCGTGGTCATAATGGGTCCCACCGCGTCGGGAAAAACCGAACTCGCCGCCATAATAGCCAAAGAATGCGGCGGGGAAATAATATCGGCCGATTCGAGGCAGGTATACAAATTCCTTTCAGCCGGAACTTCCAAGCCGGAAGGAAAATGGACAATGCTTGACAACCGCAGCGTCTATCTCGTGGACACAGTTCCACGCCACCTTTCGGATTTTCTGGACCCCAGGACCGTTTATGATGCCGGGCGTTTCGCGACCGAAGCCGGGGAAATCTCCGCCGGCATATGCTGCCGTGGAAAAAGGACGGTTTTCGAAGGAGGAACCGGCCTTTACATACACGCCTACTGGAACGGCCTGGACCCTTTGCCCCGTGCTGACGCTGCCCTGCGCTCCCGCCTGGAGCGTTTTGCTTTGGAAAACGGACGGGCCGCCCTCCACGCCCGGCTGGCGGAGGCGGATCCTGAAGCTGCCAGAAACATTCCTCCGAACAACATACAAAGGGTCACCCGCGCGCTTGAAGTATGGGAACTGACCGGAACTCCCATTTCCAGGTTCTGGACACGGAAATTCCGGGGAACGCTTCCCACCCACAAAGCCGTCTTCGCGGTCCTGGACTGGAACCGGAGTCTCCTGCACGACCGCATACGGGAAAGGACAAACTCGGTTTTTGACCGATGGGGCGAAGAAACGCATGCTCTGCTGGAAAAAGGCTATCCTGAGGATTGCCCCGGCCTTAAATCTCTGGGCTATCCTCAAATGATCGATTTCCTTGCAGGCAGACTGACCCGGGCTCAGGCTGCACATCGGATAATAACCCTGACAAATGCCTATGCCAAAAGGCAGACCACATGGTTCAGACAGTATAAAAATGCCCTGCGCATAAGAATAGAGAAGCCTGAAGACTGGGACACGGCCTCCGTTGCCGGAAGAATAATGAATGCAAAGTGACATCTTCCGCCCCCGCAAAGGAAGCGGCATCTTTTATAAAGTGGAAACTCCTCCGTAGCCATTCCTCCCCAGGCGTTAAGCCTGGGGCTTCCTGGCGAAGGAGAGTGAAAAAATTGCATGGAAAAAACGCTTCTTATAAGCTCAGAACTCAAGAATTCCAGAAAACATTCCTCCGACTCCCTGGAGGAACTGGCCAGACTGGCACGGACAGCAGGGGCACAGGTCTTTTCCTCCATGACTGTCCGGCTGGAAAGATTCAACGCCTCGACCTTCATAGGATCCGGAAAAGTTCGGGAGCTGGCGGACATGGTGCGCGACAGCGGTCTGGACTTGCTCATATTCGACGAAGACCTGACCCCGGCCCAGCAGATGAACCTGCAGGCAGCGGTTTCATGCAAGGTCCTGGACCGCACCGACCTTATACTGGACATCTTTGCTTCGCGTGCCAGAACGCGCGAAGGCAAACTTCAGGTGGAACTGGCGCAGCTTACCAGGGCTCTTACCCGCCTCGCCGGCAGAGGCAGGCACATGTCACAGCAGACGGGCGGCATCGGCACCAGGGGACCGGGGGAACGCCAGTTGGAATATGACAGAAGAAGAATAAGGGACCGTATAAATCTGCTCAGAAAGGAAATAGTCTCTCTGAAGAGGGACCGCGAAACCAGGTATAAACGGCGCTTCTCCGTCCCTATGCCGCAGGTGGCCATTGTGGGCTACACCAATGCCGGGAAATCTACCCTGTTAAACCAGCTGACCGGAGGGAATTCCGGAGTTTACTGCGACGACATGCTTTTTGCCACGCTGGACCCGACTACCCGGAGAGTGAAGCTTCCCTCAGGCGGCTTCGCCCTTTTCACCGACACGGTCGGTTTC
>JBDRGJ010000315.1:0-5830 GCA_043817835.1 bacterium | reverse complement strand
GGAAGGGGAGAAGGTGAGAAAGTAAGAAAGTGAGAGAGTTAGAAAGTGAGAGAGTGAGAGAGTGAGAAAGTTAGCGATTTTTTGGGTCTTTGATGAGTCCATGTAAAAGAGCTCCCACCGTGTTCATAAGTGCCATGACGGATTCGTATTGAGCGGCTGCGAAAAAAGAAAGTCGGCGGCAGATTTCTGTCTGGGTGTCCAATTCGCTGAGAGAGCCGCGTGCGATAAGGAAAAACTGCACTTTTTCTTTTAAAAATCCTCTTGCCGCTCCCTCAGCGATATTGCTTGCAATGGATACCGAGGCTTTTCGCATTTAAATGCGAAGGCCGAATTTTTCTGCGTCAGGCAGTTGTTCTGTGAGCTTGTATGTAAGCTCAACAAGCTCCATGGCTTTTTGCCATGCAATCAATTTTTTATGCGGGCGTTCTTGCGGCGCCATAATATTCGGTCATTAAATTTTTTCGTTGTTTTCTCACCTTCTTACTTTCTAACTCTCTTACTTTCTCACTTATATGCTATCAGCGTCCGTGAACTTCAGCAGCAGCAGGTAAAATTTCCCGGATTCCCAAAGGTTGAAAGCGAAGGCTTTGGCTTTGGGTCCGCTGCCCGCGAAAAAATCCACCCTGCCCGGCCCGAGTATTGCCCCGCCCGTGTCCTGGCAGAGGACGAAGCGCGAGTCAGCGGCTATTCCCAGCACATTGCCTTTATCGTCCACCTGAGGCAGGGGCGCCTCCATGTAGGCCAATGCTCCGAGCGGGAATATCTGCGCATCGACGGCCGCCGAGCGGCCTGCGACCAGAGGAACGCCTATGGTGCCCGTCGGGCCCTCAAGGGGGTCATTCATTTCCGTTAGTTGAAAGAATGTGTAACGTCTGTTCGTGGAAAGTATCCAGGGCTCGGCGTCCTGGTGCTCCAGCAGGTATTTCTTGGCCTTTTCATGGGTTATTTCGTTTCCGGGAATGACGCCGGAGTTCGTCAGCACGGTCATCCATCCTTTAAAGGGCAGGCCGTTGGTGGCTGCGAATCCGGCCTTGATGATTTTTCCGTCCGGCAGCCGGAGTTTGCCCGAGCCTTCTATATGCAGGTCCATGATATCCGCCCGGTTTTTGAGCCAGGCAAGCTCCAGTCCTTTTCCCTTAAATACTTTTTTGAAATCTATCTGCTCCCTTGAGAAGTAGGGAACGATCTGTCCGTCCTTCAGCCTGCCGTTGACCTTCTCTCCCTTCCATTTTGTTCCGTCGAAGTTTTCAAGGTTTACCGTAACCAGATCTTTGGGCCTGGCATAGATGGGGTAGGCGTATTCCGGGGTGCGCGTCAGGCTGGCGTCCAGCACCGGCTCATAATAGGAGCTGAAGACCACCCTGCCCTCGCCGTCCGAACCCGCTGACCGGAAAAGGTCGAATTTCTCCCGTATCCGGCGGTTAAGCTCGTTTTCGTCCGCGGCCTCCTTCATGATTTTTGCCAGTTCCCTGACTGTTCTCCCCAGCAGTTCGGGCGTGACTTTCCTGTCCGTGACCCGGTAGAACTTTTTCTTTCCTTTAAATGAGTCGAAGTAGGAGGCGCTTCTTTCGGCCGCGAGCAGAAAGCTCGCTTTGCCGGCGGTGTCGCTGAAGCGGGGAAAATTTTCCGTGGCCACTTGGCGCAGGGCCGGCACGGCGGCCGGCTTCAATCCGGGTCCGGGGGGAGTGACGCAGCCGGTTATTAATAAGAGTGAGAAGGCGAGAAAGTGAGAAGGTGAGAAAGTGAGAAACGGAGCGGATTGTCCGTTGAAGTGGTTTCTGTCGGCGAATAATTTCATGACGGAAGTCCTCTTTTCGTGTTTGTCTATATGGAATAACAGTTTGAAATTTTGTCGTCACTTTCTGACTTTTTCACATTCTTGCTTTAATTCCAGACGTAAAACGCGGCGCGTTTAACGTCCTGATTATTGCAAAAAACTTCAGTTGACACAAGGAACCATTCTTTAATAATCTATGCCAATCATACGGACGGAGCGTTGACCATGAAAAAAATATTGCTTTTGGCTTTTCTTTTTTCAATCCCGGCTTTCGCCGCGGCTGACGAGGCCAGGATACTGGCTGTCCACGGCAAGGTGGAGGTGAAAGTCAGCAAGGACAGGGACTGGGCCCCGGCAGCGGAGAACATGGAAGTCCTTCAGGGGGGAGAGGTGCGCACAGGCGGGGACGGGCGCGCGGTCCTTCTGCTTCCCAATAAAACCAGGCTCTGGCTCAAGGAAGGCAGCAATATAGAACTGGAGCAGAGGCAGAGCATGGCCAGCCGCATAGCGCTGCTTTTCGGAAAGCTGAAGGCAAGGGTGCCGCATCTCAGAAGAAGGGAGAGATTCGAGGTGCGCACCCAGACGGCCGTGTGCGCGGTGCGCGGAACAGAGTTCGTAGTGGACGCCAATGAAGAGGGGGCGATGAAGATAGAGGTGCTC
Source organism: bacterium (assembly GCA_043817835.1). Taxonomy (GTDB): domain Bacteria; phylum Elusimicrobiota; class Elusimicrobia; order Elusimicrobiales; family CAZFMJ01; genus JBDRGJ01. Next base: position 3,393 of record JBDRGJ010000315.1, on the reverse strand, counting down.
TACGGCCAGGTGAACACCACCTTCACGGTCCCGCCGGAAAAGGGCGCCTCCTATATGGAGATTGCGCAGGGGCGCACGCTGGAAGTGAAGGAAAAGGGAAAGCCGGGCACAGTTGCCCTGATGACAAAGGAGCAGGAGACAAAGGCCATCGAGAACTGGAATCCGGGCCTGGCTCCAGAACAGAGAAGGGCTGAGATGAAGGCCAAGGAGCAGGACCGCCGGGAGATAAGGCAATTCGCCGCGGTCACCGGCGCCACAGAGAATCGGATATCCAATATGGTGGCCCAGGTGAAGGAATCCGACCTGGAAGCCGGACGGACACTCAGGGACGTGCACGGCAACCTTGTGCGGGTTGACCAGCGCATGATGAGGCCTGAGTCCAACTCCATGCAGATAGTCAACCTGGTGAAAAGGCCTGTTTATAACCATGTCAACCGGCGGTTTGCAGGCAGTTACAATACGAGCAACAGACTGGATTCGTTGAGCGCCAAGATAACTTTCAGCGACAACCTGCCGCAGAATCTGTCTGACTGGCCCGGCTATTTCGAATCTCACGACAACCTCAAGCCGCAGTCAGCGGTAATCGTTGCGGCCAATCAGACCGACAGCAATAATATCTTCGCCATTGCCAGCGTGGCGACATATGATGCCGCTACGGACGAACTGGACGACCAAAAGAGGATATATTACACCCCCGCATCAGGATATACATTTACCGACATGGGGAATCTCATATCAAAAGCTGATACAACGGGACTGGATTGGGCGAAGGATTATCCGACAACAGGGGCGATCACTGATGCCCGGCTTTCAATTGACAGCGGGGATTCTGGCGGACCTCTTTACCAGTATGAAGCAATTCCCTTTTGTAAATTAGGAGACTGCACTGGCAATAATAAACTATGGTTTGCGCAGGAAAATTTTGTTATAGATAACAACGGCAAAATAAAGAACGTAGGGGATTTTACCAATACTTCTTCTGACCCGTTCTCCATACTCAAAAACAGCGCGGCCGAGACTATATGGTATTTGAGGAAAGATTCTGCCGGATTGCCTGATTACAGTGCAAGCGGGGACTTTGGACCCAATAAAAACATCGACTTGGTGATAATTCCAGATATCGGCGTGGCAGCCGTCCAGAGAATGCTTCCCGCTCTGGATAAGATAAGCAATTAAAGGAAAACAGTCATGAAAAAATTTACAAATACAGTGATGGCGGCGGCAGTTGCAGGGCTTTTCCTGCAGGCCCCGGTTTGCGCCGGGATAGACTTCGAAGGCAAAGCCATGCAGCTGGCAGGCGAGGTCCTTGCCAACCCCGCGGCTTTCTTTTACGACTTCCAGCAGGATCTGGAGGCGACCCATCCGCTTCCGCCGGGCAAGTGGATGGGCTTTCAGATGGGGCTGTTCCCTTCACTGCTGCCCATGGGCTACGGCAACCTTTCAGGCAAGGTCCGCATTCACCCGGAGGGACGCTGGAAGCCGGGCCTTCCCCAGCTGGATTTCATAGGCGGTTACTGGGACATGGTATGGGCCAAGCTCGCGGCAAACCAGGCGGACGACGTGAACGAGGCCTCGTTCCACGGATATTACGCGGGCGCGATAATGAGCTCATCGGTGAGTCCCAGGGCCAGGGTTTTCTGGGGCTACAAACATTCCATGCTCAAGGCCTCCCTGAACCTCAAAAAAGCCCAGGATATACTGGGGCAGCAGGTATCCAGGTTCGATTCCGGGTTCAAAGATGATTTCTTCATAGCCGGGCTCGAGCATCCGTACGGGATGAACAAGTGGTGGAGCATACAGCTGAACTACGGCGTTGCGGAGAAAATCATGTCATCAAAGGTCAGCTGGTACGGCAGGCACTTCGAACTCGGGCTCAATATCTATCCTGAGGGAGTGCTGGTCATCCATCCGGTCTGGAACTGGCACTGGAATTTCTAGCGCAGCATGAATCTTTATAAATTTGTAGCTGCCCGATTTATCGGGCGAAGCGCCGCCGGCGGAAAACAGCGCCCCATGAATGGGGCAACTACGGGACACGCATATTGCAAAGAAGCCGGGAATGAAAAGCTACCCGCCTGCCGGGCAGGCGCGAATTCATGCGGATATTATTTATTTAAGGAACCCATATGACGAATAGAGCCTCAATCTTAACCTCAATCTTAATCTTAATCTTCGCCCTTCCCCCTGCTTTCGGGGCAACAGCCGAGGAATCCAAGGTCTACACCCCGTATTTCAACATGACCCTTTCAGAGGCCATGTTCGTGCCTTCCAAGGGCGACTTCTTCAGCGGCGGGAACATGGACACGCAGGTCGGCATGCTGGCCAAGTTCGACCCCATCAACTCCCTGTTCGGGCTCTACAACTTTAAATACGCGGGCCCGGCCTTCCAGCCGCAGGACGGCAAGCAGTTCCAGGAGCGTTCACTGTCCCACGGGTTCAACTTCGAGTACCGCCGCAGCTTCAGGGACAGCTGGCGCGTGAGACCGGGCATAGCATACACAAAAGAATACCGCCGGACAGGCGCCAACGAGGCATGGGCCAACGGCCTTTACAACATGAATTCCCTGGGAGGGCAGCTTGCCCTTGACTACGAATTCGACTGGCGCGACAAAAAGGGCATGCTCACACTGCAGTACCTTATGCGCGGCATAGCGTTTCCGAATTACACGGACCTGCTCAGAGAATTCCAGCAGGCCGGTGCCGCATCGGAACTGAGCGGAGGGCTGCAGGACCAGACCCTGCATCAGATATCGCTGAGGCCGGCCTGGAACAATTTCTTCGGCGGCTTCTCCTATTCATGGCAGAGTTATAAAAACGAAAGAGTGATCGAGGCCAGCGGCGTTTACGGCGACACGGCGCAGAAAGACACCAACACCACGCTGGACTTCGGGCTTCACCACACGCTTTGGGTTTTCGAGATGGCTCCGAACATCGCCTGGACGATGCACAGGTCAAACCAGAACTTCCTGAGGTTCAAATACTTCGGAGATACGACCCCCGCATTCATCGCAAAAAACTATGACTACAACCAGCTGGACCTCACCGTGCCGCTGGACCTGCTGATAACAAAAAAATGGGCTGTAAGCGGCGCCATACAGCTTACGAAAAGGGATTATACAGACAGGGCGGCCCGGGACTCGGAAAACAATTATAATTCAAACAAGCAGTCAAACCTGCTGACCAGCATTTCCGGAGGCATACGCAAACGGCTCAACGACGTGGCTATGGTCCGGCTCAACTACACGTTCGTGGTAGGCAAGTCCAATAATCATTTTGAAAGGTACCTGCCTTACAACTATACGGGACAGCATGTGGGTATCGCTTACCAGCTCTCCTACTGAGGGAGTAGGGGATGGGGAGAGACCCCAACGCAGAGCTTTTGGGGCGGGCGGT
>JBDRGJ010000314.1:0-2627 GCA_043817835.1 bacterium | reverse complement strand
TGCCATCATAGGCATTCTGGCGGCTGTCGCCATTCCCAAGTTCGCGGACCTGATCAATAAGTCGAAGGAAGGGGCGACAAAGGGCAGTCTGGGAGCCCTGCGCAGCACCATATCCGTGTACTATGGAGACTCGGAAGGTCTGTACCCGCAGGATGACCTGACCTGTCTCACGACAAACGCCAAGTACATAGCTGAAATACCGGCTGCAAAGATCCCGAAGGCCAATGATGGGGGCACGACTCTAAATGTAGGCCATCCTGATTCGACGAATACAACGGTGACGGAGGAGTTAGCCGCGAGTGACGCAGGAGGCTGGTCGTACAACAGCACGTCAAGTGATAACGGCTGGGGAACTCTTGTCGTCAATTGCACGCATCAGGACAGCAAGCAAGCTCTTTGGAGCGAGTATTGAGTAAAAGTGCTGTGACAGATTAAAGAGAAATCCCGCTCCTTCCGGCGCGGGATTTCTCTTTTTTGTAGAATAACCGGATTCCGGGATAAAACGAATGACGCTGATGCTTCTTTCCGTTGTTTTCGGCCTGATGATAGGCAGTTTTCTCAATGTCTGCATTTACAGGATGCAGAGGGAACAGTCCATAATCCGGCCGCGGTCGAGATGCCCTGCCTGCGGCGCTTCCATAGCCTGGTACGACAATATTCCGGTTATAAGTTTCCTGCTTTTGGGAGGAAAATGCCGAAACTGCAGCGCCGCTGTTTCCTGGAGATATTCCCTTGTGGAGTTGTTGTGCGCTCTGATGGCCATGGGGCTGGTCCACAGATGGCAGGGGCAGTGGCTGTGGCTGGCCGGAGTTTTTATCTGCGCCTGCATGCTGTTCATAATCACATTCATAGACCTGGACACCTTTCTGATACCCGATGAGCTTTCATTGGGACTCGTTATAACAGGTCTGGTTTTTTCTTTTGTAAATCCCTATCTTTCCGGAAGCCTGTGGCTGAAGCCTGTTTATTCACTGGCAGGAGGAGCCGTCGGGTTTATCCTGATGTGGTTTCTGGCCGTGTCCGGAGAAAAAATCTTCAAAAAAGAGGCGGTAGGAGGGGGGGACCTTAAACTGCTGGCCGGCATAGGCGCAATGCTGGGCTGGCAGGGGGCTGCTTCAACGCTACTGCTGGCGTCGTTTCTGGGTTCAGTCTACGGTCTGTCGCTTATGGCCATGAAAAAAGCCCGCAGGGACGATCCCATTCCTTTCGGGCCCTTCCTTGCCGCAGGCGCCATGATAAATTTATTCAAATTTATTCCGCTCTCCTCTTTCCTACTCATGTAGAGTCACATAGGTCCAAAGACTTTTTTAAAACAGGTCTTTTGACCCTCTTAAACCTGGTCGCAAGTATGCTAAATTTATAAACAAGCCGATGTGCCGGTTGTTTATATCTGTGTCCGGAGGAAGATGATGAAAAGCATAATATTATTTGCAGTGTCGGCCATTTTGGGAACTGTCGCGGCATCCGCCCAGCCTGCAGGAACTGCTTTGGAACAGCTTTTGTCCGATTCAAATACAACGGCTCTTACGGCAGTTGTCCCTGAGCCTGTGATTGCCGGCGGCGCGGTTGTCTCAGGCGACGTAAACGGCAGAACTGAAAATATCTCGCTGGCTGACAGAGCCAGGGCTTTGAACGGCAAGATTGATGATATGCTCACTTGCCTTAAGAATTATATATTCGCCCCGGTCGGCCCGGACGGGGAGTGGGCGGTAAAATTCAATCAGGCGTATGATGACTTCTTCAATTCAACAGAGAAAATGAGAAAAGAGGCGGTAGCCTATGGCACGCCCAATTCGAAAGAGTTTGAGAGACAGACAATAGTTGTCCGTGCCACGGCCAACGGCGCGATAAGGACCACGGACGAATATGCGGTGGCATACATAACTGGAGCAGCAGATGCCGCCTGCAAGAAAATACAGATGGACGCGAATGTCGCCATGGCGCATCAGATGATTGACGGACTTGTAAGGTTGGCGGAACATATCAGCGAATAACAGTATTAAAAAACGCAAGTCTGCCTGCGGCCCTCCGGATTTTCGGGGGGCCGGTTTTTTTTAAGCAGATAGCGCAACTCTATGTGGTGGTTTAAAACAGCGGGGACAATAAACTGGCGGAAAGGGAGGGATTCGAACCCTCGATACCCTTTTGAGGTATACAGACTTTCCAGGTCTGCGCCTTCAACCGCTCGGCCACCTTTCCGCAAATTGATTGACTTTCTGTACTATGGCAGTGAGCGCCTTTCCGCCACTACTTCTTTGGCGCCCGCCTGCCATCTGTCGGGCAGGGACCCGCCGATACATCAGTGTCGGGCAACCGCTCGGCCACCTTTCCGCATTAACCAGGGTTTTTCGTTGCTCTACTCTCTACCCTGAACCCCGAACCAGTCAGGGCCCCCTCTGGGGAACCATTCGCACTCGGAGCACTGCGAGGGTATATACCCTGTTTTTTTAGCAACGGTATTATATCAAAGAAAGAAGTCGTGTATTTTGCCGACTGTAAACATGAAACAAAGTTTTAACGTATTTGAAACAGGGTTTTTACCGGTTTTATGGTAGAGTTTTAACAGAGGATAAAATTATGCCCATTGCATTGCTTGCAAAGATAATGTTCCGGCCGGAGTCCATACT
>JBDRGJ010000313.1:0-2788 GCA_043817835.1 bacterium | reverse complement strand
AAAACCGCGGTAATCATATTTTTGTTCTCGTTACCAATTACCCGTTTCCCGTCACCCGTTATTCATCCGAAGGGGAGCCAATAATGAGCACAAGATTTACGGAAAGAGCGCAGAGGGTCATCCTCATAGCGCAGGAAGAAGCCAAGCGCCTCAACCATGACTACGTAGGGACCGAACACATCCTGCTGGGCCTCATAGCCCTGGGGGAAGGCGTGGCTGCGCAGGTCCTTGCCAACCTGGGCATAGATCTGCGCAGAGTAAGGGTGGAGATAGAAAAAATAGTCGGCACCGGCGACAACATGATGCTTCTGGGCGAAATTCCTTTTACCCCCCGCGCCAAGAAAGTTCTGGAATACGCGGTGGAAGAGGCACAGCACATGGGCCATTCCTACATCGGCACCGAACACATCCTTCTCGGGCTCATTCGGGAAGAGGAGGGCGTAGCCGCCCGGGTGCTGGAAAACCTGGGGCTTAAGCTGGATGTGGTGCGCGAAGAGGTCCTGAATCTGCTGGGCGAGGGTGAGGTCCAGAAGCCTGCCCAGCAGGTTTCCAAAAGCAAGACCAAGACCCCGACCCTGGACGAATACGCCAGGGACCTTACCCAGATGGCGCGGGAGAACAAGCTGGACCCGGTTATCGGCAGGATCGACGAGATAGACCGCATCGTGCAGATACTGGCCCGCAGGACCAAAAACAATCCGGTCCTTGTGGGAGAGCCCGGCGTCGGCAAGACAGCCATAGTGGAGGGGCTGGCCCAAAAAATCGTCGCCGGTGAGATTCCCGACATACTTTCCGGAAAGCGCCTGCTGACCGTGGACCTGGCCTCGGTCGTAGCCGGCACGAAGTACCGGGGTGAATTCGAACAGAGGCTCAAGAACATCATAGATGAAATACGCAGAGGCAAAGGTTCCATCATAATTTTCATAGACGAACTTCACACCATCATAGGAGCAGGGGCGGCCGAGGGCGCCATAGATGCATCCAACATGCTCAAGCCCGCGCTGGCGCGCGGCGAGATGCAGTGCATAGGAGCCACAACCTTTGACGAATATCGCAAACACATAGAGCACGATCCGGCGCTGGAGCGCCGCTTTCAGCCCGTCCCGGTGGACCCGCCTTCGGTGGAGGAAGCCGTGGAAATTCTCAAGGGTCTTCAGGAGAAGTATGAGGCGCACCACAAGTGCAAGTTCAAGGACGAAGCCATCATAGCCGCCGCACAGCTTTCAGACCGGTACATAACCGACCGCGCTCTGCCGGACAAAGCCATAGACCTGCTCGACGAGGCGGGAAGCCGCGCCCGCCTTCAGACCTCCGTCGCCCCGCCGGCGTTCAAGGAGAAAGAGACTGAAATTGAGGAAACGGTCAAGGAAAAGAACGCCGCCATCTCGGGGCAGGAGTATGAGAAAGCCGCCCGCCTGCGCGATAAGGAAAAGGAGCTGAGGAAAGCTTCTGAGGACTCCAAACGGAAGTGGCGCGAAAAGCGTGACCAGATAACCCCGGAAGTGACGGCAGACGATATTGCCGTAATAACCGCCAAGTGGACCGGCATACCTGTCACTAAACTGACAGAAAGTGAAACAGAAAAGCTCAAACACATGGAAACGGAACTGCACCAGCGCATCATAGGCCAGGACGAGGCGGTGACGGCTGTGGCCCAGGCCATCAGGCGCAGCCGCACGGGAATGAAAGATCCGAAGAAGCCCATAGGCACCTTTATATTTCTCGGTCCCACGGGGGTAGGGAAGACCGAATTGGCCAGGGTCCTGGCAGAATTCCTTTTCGGGAACGAAGAGGCCATGGTGCGCATAGACATGTCGGAATATATGGAGAAATTCTCCGTTTCCCGTCTTATCGGCGCTCCCCCGGGCTACGTGGGCTACGAGGAGGGAGGGAAGCTCACAGAACTGGTGCGGAGAAAGCCCTACTCGGTGGTGGTTCTCGACGAGATAGAAAAGGCCCATCCGGATATATTCAATATTCTTCTGCAGGTCATGGACGAAGGAACTCTTTCCGACAATCTCGGCCACAAGGTCAGCTTCAAAAACAGCATAGTCATCATGACCTCCAACGTCGGGGCCCGCCTTATCTCAAAAGGCAAGTCCCTGGGATTTGTGCCGGCGGAAGACAAGCAGAAGGACTACAGGGAGATGAGGGACACGGTTATGGAGGAGGTGAAAAGGGTCTTCAATCCCGAATTCGTAAACCGTCTGGACGAAATCATAGTTTTTCATCCGCTGTCCGTATCGGACATGGAGAAGATTCTGGAACTCATGCTGAAGAAGGTTGAAAAAAAGCTCAAGGCCCGGAACCTGTCAATCAGCCTTTCCAGCGAGGCCAAACAGTTCCTGGTGAAAACCGGATTCGACCCCAATTACGGGGCCCGTCCGCTTATGCGCACCATACAGAAGGCTCTGGAAGATCCGCTGGCCGAGCAGCTGCTGGGCAAGCCGCTTCCCGCGGGCATCACCATCGCCGTGGGCTTTGACGAGGAAAATAAAAAGCTGACCTTTGCTGAAAAGGCCGGCAAACAGAATAACGGGTAACGAAGTCGGAAGTAAGAAGTCAGATGTCAGAAGCCAGCCCCGTGGCCACGCCGCACAGCGGCCTGCACTTTCAAAGCGCCAAGGGCTGAAAGTGCGGCTGAGCCGATACGGGGCGGCCAGAGGCCGAAATCGGAACTTTTGCCGATTTTATCCGGACATATGTGCGGCAGACTTTTAAATCTTCCTGCATTTTTACCATCCCTATTGCCTTTTCTTGCTTCTGATTTCTGACCTCTGATTTCTGA
>JBDRGJ010000312.1:0-3878 GCA_043817835.1 bacterium | reverse complement strand
TTCCATATACGCCGCTAATCTTACCGCGCAGGGAGTGAATGTGCTGGATATGACAGGCCTTCCGCGCGCCAGTTTTTCCAACAATGAGCGCCTTATGCTGCGCCAGCGCGTGAACAACCAGGCTGCCAGCGGCAATAAGATCGTTTTTACGTTCACCATATACGACCCGGGCCAGAAAGCCGTGTTTCAACACCAGGGCAATGCCGCTCCGGGCACCACAGGACAGGCGCAGACGCAGGTGGCCGGCATTCCGGTCTCCCAATTTTATTCGATCCCCGGCCTTTACAAACTCGTCGCCAGGGCGGTGCTGGATGCGGAAACGGTGAACCAGGAAACCTCCTTCACCATCTCATCGCCGAATATAATACAGACGTATCCTCCGGACGGGGCAAGAAATCTTTCAGACAAACCCCTGACCTTCCGTTGGACGACGAGCGGGGCCTCCAGGTACCGCGTAACTGTCGGAAACGACAGTTCTCTTTATAATTCCGTGTTTTCGCAGGAAAACAACGGGGGAAACTATCTTACTTATCCGGAGATTGTTTCAGACCCCAGGCAGAACCTGGTGGCGGAGAAGGTTTATTACTGGAAAGTGGAGGGTCTGGATTCCGCCGGCAACAAGGTCGCCGAAAGCGCAATACCCTATAGTTTTTCCCTGAAGCCGCAGTCCGCCTCCCAGGTCAGGAACATCGCTGTTGTTTCGCTGGAGTTGAATGTCCCTAAAGCGGATTTCAGCGGCGCCATACCGTTTAAAACAGCCGTCAAAAATCTGGGGGGAGGCAGCGAAACCAACATTTCGGTAAGGTTCACACTGGGGGGGATGGCTCCCGCGGATTCGCCGAAACGTCTGGAAACTCTGATGCCGGGGGAGTCGAGGGAACTGCTTTTTTCGGCTTTTGCCCCGGCCGACCAGAGACAAAGCCTCGCAGTGGCCTGCATAGACACGTTCGACGACAATGTCGGTGATAACTGCAAAACCCTGCTGCTTTCGCGCGAGCCGGAATCAAAGGGCGGCGGGATCCCGTCCGGTAAGACTTTCAGCTATAACGAGCTGATGGAACTTATCAGGACAAAGCTGGGGGCGGACTTTGACAAGGCCCTGGAGGGATATGCTTTCGATTCGATAGCATGCGAAAACTGCCAGGGCAATGAGCTTAATGAGATAATCAATGCCCTGATCAGCGGAGATTCCCAGATAGTCGGCTCCAATATCACACAGCTTGTCGGTTCAGGCGCCGAGACGGGCACGGCAGCGGTCGGAACCGTGGAATACGCGGGCGCGGACCTGGCTGAGGAGCCGGAAGGTCCGGAAATGCCGGAAATGGATTTCGCAGGAGGCGGGGAGGACAGACAGGAATGGTCGGGATTCACCTTGGCTTTTTCAGGCAAACCCGGTACCATCGTCGTAAAAGACAATAAAGACTGGAAGGTGATGTGGAACAAATTCTCAACGGAGAAGACCCCGGATGTCGATTTTAAAAAATCCATGGTGGTCGGCGTGGTGGCGGGCAGTGCGGAATCAGCCGCGGAGGTGCGGATACTCGAGGCTCAGCCCGAGGGGCTGGGCTTCGTGGTCAGGTACTATGTGATAGAAGCGACTGAAAGGCAGCCGCCCGGAGAGCAGGCATACGTGCTTAAGGCGGTCGGGTTCAGCGACAAAGAGGTGAAATTTAAAAAGCTGAATCCCGAAAAATCCGGAAATAAAAGATGACAAAGGAGGCAACTGCCTAGGTTCACGGTTCAAGGTTCAAAGGTTCAGGGGTTAAGAGGTTCAAAGGTTCAGAGGTCGGGAAACCATGAACCTTGAACCGGGAACCTGGCAGTTACTTATGCGTAGCTCAGTAATTAGTTATCTGGTTGACGGCGCAGCCGTCAATATAAAGGAGAAAACTGATGAAAACCAGAAAGAGAAGTCTGATGGCTGTTGCAGTATGCGCAGCGTTGTCGGTGAATCTGTGTATTATTTTCACGGACAGCGCAGAAGCCGCGCTGAAAGCGGCTGCTGTCGTTACGTCGGTTAAAGGCAAGGTGGAGATGAAACGGGCCGACAGGAAGGAGTTCAAGAAGCTGAGAGCCAGCGTGATGCTTTACGAAGGGGACGTGATAACCACCGGCCCTTCGAGCCAGGCGGCTCTTGCCCTTACCGGCGGCGCGGAAGTGCGCGTCAATGAGAACTCCAATTTCCGGGTGGAGCCGGGTGGGCGGGGAGAAACCATAAAACTCGCTCTGGGGCAGATATGGAGCAGGATGCTTCATAAGAAGGCCAGATTCAGAGTGCGCACCCAGACGGCAGTGTGCGCTGTAAGGGGAACCGAGGCTGACATTGAAATGCGCAAGCTTATGACTGTAAAAGTATACGAGGGAAGCGTGGACCTTATGAATTCCAGCGGCAAACAGTCCCTCCGCGCAGGGCAGATGAGCCAGGTATCAGGCCCGGGAGCCGCTCCTTCCGCTCCCAGGAACATGCAGTCATCCGACTACGGCAAATGGCAGGATGGGATAAAGGTCAGGGATATGAACAGGCTGCTGGAAAGCCTCAAGGCTGCTTCCGGCGGAGCCGCAGAAAAAACGATGGAACTGGATGTTAAATCAGGAGATCAGACGAAAAAGCTCAAGTTAAAGCTAAAGAAAAAACAGTAAGTCGGGTTAACCGGAAAAGGTTAATTAGGATAAAGCATAAGGCGTATCGGAAAATTGGTTCATTTGTAAAAAGTCTGCGTTTCGGGAAATCGTGGCAGCGGGATCGTTATCCCGTCAAATAGGGACGAATGGTAATTCGCCCGCTACAGAACGGCAAAAATGGACTTTTTACGGAAGAGTCGGAATTGCACATAATCCGTCCGCCATTACGGTCTTGGCGGACTGAGGATGAATCTGTCTGTGCAGCGGCAGACAGGAAAAATTTTTGACGCACAGGCGCGTTTTAAATTGCTGTTTTTGCGGGGTAAATATTATGAATAAATCAAAATTGAGCCTGTATGCCGTTCTGTTTTCGCTTTTCACTTATCACTTACCACTTACCACTCCTCTATATGCCGCCGGCCCCGGCACATCTTCAGCCGCTTTCCTCAAGCTCGGCTTCGGTGCAAGGCCGCTGGCTCTGGGCGAGAGTTATGTGGCCATCGCGGATGACGCTGCCGCGCTTCATTATAATCCGGCAGGACTCGCCTATCCCTCTACCCTGGAGGGAGAGGGCGGGGGTGAGGGGGAACGGCCGTATGAACTGCTGGTGTCCCATGCCCTGCACATCCAGGATATCAGAATTTCCCAGATAGGATTAACGCGCAGGCCTTTCGGTTTTTATCTCAACTATCTTTCAGTGGGCGGTATCGAAGCCAGAACCGCTGAAACTGCAGTGCCGGATTCGACTTTTTACGCCACGGATTTTGCCCTGGGCGCGAGTTACGGACGGATGATATCGCCCGGTTTGGGCGCAGGCCTGAGCGCGCGTTTCATCAGACAGAACATAAAAGACAAAAGCGCCCAGGCAGTATCGGCGGATGCCGGGTTGCTTTACCGCTTTGAGAATCTTCCTCTCAGCCTGGGCATAAGCGCGTGCAATATGGGGACCAAAATAAAATTTGACCAGGAGGGATATCCCCTCCCGTTCATAATCCGGGCCGGCGCCGCGGCAGAGTTCGGAAAGAAATCCCCGGTCAGCATCACAGCGCAGGCTGATTTTTCGCGTGATTCCTCCGCAATAGTAAGAACAGGAATGGAGTACCGCGGGTTCGGGCCGTTCGCTCTGCGGACCGGATATATGTTTGTGCCGTCCTCCCAGCGCAGGGCGGTGCTGGGAAAATCCCTGGGAACCACGGCTTCGGGGATTTCGGAGTTCTACGGACTTTTCATGGGTCTGGGATTCAAATTCAGGTCCG
>JBDRGJ010000311.1:0-11547 GCA_043817835.1 bacterium | reverse complement strand
CTGATCCTTGCCATGGCCGGCAATGCCGTAGGCCTGGGTAATTTTCTGAGATTTCCCGTTCAGGCGACCCAAAACGGCGGCGGCGCTTTTATGATCCCGTATTTTGCCGCCTTTTTATTTCTCGCCATACCCCTTATGTGGGCGGAATGGGCCATGGGCAGGCTCGGCGGCAGCAGGGGTCACGGCACGGCGCCCGGTTTTTTTTCGATTTTATGGAAACATCCCGCCGCAAAATATCTCGGGGTCCTCGGCATACTTTTTCCCCTCAGCGTGGTATTTTACTACACCTATGTGGAATCCTGGACCCTTGCCTACAGCTTCTTTTCGCTGACCGGCAAATATCTCGGCATAAGCACCCGCGACGGAATGGCGCAGTTTCTCGCTGCTTACCAGGGCGTGGATTCGGCCTGGGGCGTGAGCATAACCGCGTATGTTTTTTTCCTTTTGACTTTCGCGCTGAATATCTGGATACTGTCGGGCGGAATATCGAAAGGCATAGAACGGCTGGCCAATATCGGCATGCCTATCCTTTTCTTTTTCGCCGTGTTTCTGGCGATAAGGGTCTTCTTCATAGGCACGCCTGACCCTGCGCTGCCGGAAAACAACATACTTAACGGACTCGGCTTCATATGGAATCCGGACATGTCCAGACTGTCGGACGCCAAGGTCTGGCTGGCGGCAGCCGGACAGATATTCTTCACCACCTCAATAGGTTTCGGGGTCATCCAGTGTTACGCCAGTTATCTCAGAGAAAAAGACGATATCGTGGCGACGGGGCTTACCACTGCCATGACGAATGGATTCGTGGAGGTGCTGCTCGGCGGCTCCATTGCCATCCCGATAGCCTTCGCTTTCTTCGGCATGGAAGCGACGCTCCAGATCGCCCACAACGGCTCTTACAACCTGGGGTTTGCCGCCATGCCGGTCATCTTCCAGAAACTGCCGCTGGGCCAGCTCATGGGCACCATGTGGTTCGGGCTGCTTTTCATTGCCGGGATAACATCTTCAGTGGCCCTTATGCAGCCTCTGATAACATTCCTTAAAGACGAACTCGGCTATGCCCATAAAAAAGCCCTGTTCATTACGGCTGCCGTCGTGTTCATTTTCTCCCACGTGGCCGTCTTAGGGCTCAAATACGGCGCGCTTGACGAACTGGACTTCTGGGCAGGCACTTTCGGGCTCGTCCTGCTCGCCCTGATTGAAGTCATCCTGTTTGTCTGGGTTTTCGGTCCGAAAAACGCCTGCGCCGAGATTAAAAAAGGCGCGCAGATAAATGTGCCCGGCTTTTTTTTCTTTATTCTCAAATACGTGACTCCGGTCTATCTCCTGGTGCTTTTTGCCGCCTGGATCACGCAGCAGGGGCCGTCCATTTTATCGATGGAAGGCCTTCCGCCCGAGGATATAATATGGCGGTGGGCGGCGAGATTGTCTCTTGTCTTAGCGCTGGCGCTCATAGCGTTTCTCGTTTCAAAAAGCAGGCGGCTTAAGGAAGTAACGAGTACCGAGTAACCAGTAGCGAGAATGATTTGAGTAAATTTAGTTATCTGATCGACGTCCCATTCCTATAAATTATAAGGAAAGGACAGTCCGGCAAAGCTGGACGCGTTAGCGTCAATATAAAGGATAAAGCAAATGACTACCGGCGGCTGGATTTTTCTGGCGGTATGCTGGACATTGATAGCCTCTGTCACTGGCTGGTGCTTCTGGCTTGTTTTAGGCAGGCATAAAAAGCCGGCGGACGACCGGTCCGGCGGCCCTCAGAAACCGAAGGGTTAGCCTGAAAGTTGCAGTCAACTGCAACTTTCACCCCATAGGGGCCGCCCTTTTCCGACGGTAAACTACGCCGGTCCATGCAAAGTGCCCGATGAACAGAAATATGCGTTCAAGAACGGCTGTCGGACGTAAAAGGGCGGGACAACCCAGCTCTTTTGCCCAATGATTTGCCATGACAGGGCAAAAGAGCTGCCCTCCGGGCGAATCCTTCAACTGAAGGATTCGGGTTAGTCAGTTGCAGGTACAGCCTCCGCCGGGACCCGGCGCGTCGGAACATGACCCCAGGGAACCGTCCCCTTTCCAGCAGGCAACCTTGGGGAAAGGGCCGGCAACGGCGGGTTTTGTGGCGGTATTGGCGTTGCCGTTCAGATCGGCGGTAATCGTGCCTGCCGAGAAGTTTCCCGAAGCATCACGCATGACTATGCGGCTGGCAGTATTCAAACTTGTGGCGCTGTGAGCTGAAGCAGCGCTGATATGCGTGTCAATCTGCGCATGAGTGTTGGTGCCTATGCCTGCGGTAAGGTCTACATGGTCACTCGCGGTTATCTGCGTTATATTGCTCAGCGTTATGGTATTAGGCACATCCGCATCGGTTATGGATCCGACTGCAAAGGCCCCGCCGACGCTGCTCTGTTTTACGAACTGGTTTGCCCCTCCTGTGCCTGAGAGGTTGGATCCGGTGCCGCCGTTAGCTACGGCTACAATCCCTGTAACATTGGCAGCCGTTCCACTTACGTTGCCTGTTACATCGGCTGTTATGGTGCCTGCCGAAAAATTTCCTGAAGCGCCACGCTTGACGATAGTACTGTTTACGCTGCTGTCAGTGGCCTGGACCCAGGTCGGTACGGCAGCCCCGTTGGTCTGAAGGAGATAGCCGGCCGTGCCCGCGCCAAGCATGGAAGTCGCTCCGGCGCCGGTTTGATAGGGGATTGAACCGTTAGCTCCGCCTGCCAGGTTGCTGGCGGTGGTCACGTTGCCTGTTATATCGGCTGTTATGGTGCCTGCCGAAAAATCCCCGGAAGCGTCGCGCTTGACGATAGTACTGTTTACGCTGCTGTCAGTGGCCTGTACCCAGCTTGGGGCTGAGATGCCTCCGTTACTCTGCAAAAGATAATTGGCCGTACCGGCTGCTGTTGCTCCCACAGCAGCCGTGCCGTTGCCGTAAAGAACTCCATAGGAAGTCAGGGATGCAGCGCCGGTCCCTCCGCGGTTGACAGCAATGGTTGCTCCGTCCCATGTGGCATTTGCTCCGCCGCTTCCGACAACTCCTGTGGCTGAAATTCTGGCGGTATTGCCGGTCATAAGGGAACCGCTGGTGTTTATGCTGCCGCCCTGCACGTCCAGTTTCTGTCCGGGAGAAGCCGTGCCTATGCCGACACTGCCAGAAAGAGTGGAAAGAAAAACATTGTAAGCAACAGACAAGCTTTCAAACTGCACCGAGGTTCCGACCCCTCTGTGGATAAAATTGCCGTCCAGCACAAAATCGCCTCCGACAATAATGTCCTCTTTGGCATCGCCGGAATAGGGATTGACCGGATTGCCTATCAGGACGTCGCCGCCGATTACGTTAAGCCTGGAAGACGGCGTAAGGGTTCCTATCCCGACATTGCCGGTCCCGGGCCTGAGCACCACTCCGTCCAATGCTCCGACTCTGAGGACCACGCTTCCGGTTCCGTTTGAATCAGCGTCGGCGCGTATTATCGCATCGATATTGCTTGAAACGCTTGTATAAGAACCGCTCCCGGCGCTCACCATAAAGCTGCCGTCCGGAAATATCAGACCGTAAGTGGCGGTTGATATGCGCACATCCCCTGCCACCGTAAGCATATTGTTCGGAGAAAGCACGTTTGTCCCTATGCCGACATTCCCGTCCGTGGGATGCACGTAAATGGACGGAGAACCGGCTGCGGAAGTGGAAATCCGCACGCTCCCTCCCCTGACATCAAGCAAAGCGGAAGGTGATTCGGTTCCCAGACCAAGATTCCCGGCCGCTGTTATGACAGCCCTGGTGGAGCCGTTAGTGACAAAAGCAAGGTTGCTGCCGGCGGCTGTCTGGATGCGCGAAGCCTCGGAACTTCCCCTGTAGAAGGAAAGCACGGCGTTTGCTCCGCTTCCGGAAACCAGGTACTGCCTGGCGTCCTCCGCGACAATCAGGCCTGAACCGACCTGCAGATATTTCGAGCCGGGGAGGACCAGATTGAACGCAGCCATCCCTACTCCCTGCCTGCCCGCAATCACCGTATGGCTTGCGACAGAAAGCTGGTTTGTGAAAATGTTTAGGCCCGTGATCGTCTGCGTGGAATTCAGATAAACCGGCAGGCCCTGCTCTGACCCTATCCCCCCTGTGACTTCAAGCGTCCCGTAAATTATCGTGGAAGACAGATAAACTTTATTGCCCATCACCGAAGTGGCGTTGAGGTCTCCGTTTATCGTCACCCCTCCGGAAAAAACGCCGGTGGCCGCGACGACTCCGTAATCGGAGCGTATATTTCCATTCACATGCAGTTTTTCGGACGGCGCGGTTATTCCTATTCCCACATTGAGCGCATTTGACTGCTGAAATATGAGATGAGTCCCGGAAGCCGAACGAAGCTCGTTTGAAAGCGCGCCGGGCCACTGCGAATAGGCTCCGGCCGAGACATTTCCGCCCTTAAGCCCTGAAGCGGATGAAAAGTCCGAACCTGCGGAGATGATTCCGGAAGTATCTATCCTCAGCCGCTCGGAGCCCCCCGTTGAAAAAACAAGCGGAGTGTCTACCCCGGCGCCGCCGCTTTCTGAAAACATTTCAAATCCTCCGGATGTCATGGCCATCACGCCCCTCGTGAAACTTGCGGGATCGGAGGTCTGTCCGGCGGCATCAGTCATGCGGTAAATTTCCATCCTTGAACCGTCGTCGAACCCGTCCCTCCGGGGAAGCACCCTGAATATGCCGATGTCCTGGGTTTTGGGCCGCGTTACAAGGCGGTCCTGCGGGAATATGACGAAATTTCCCGAGGAATTCGCCATATTTCCGTTTATCTCGAGTTTTTCGGACGGCGCTCCGGTTGATATGCCGACGTTTCCGTTTGCGTCAAGAAGTCTCAGCCTCTCCACGGTAGGACGGGTGTATACAATCAAATCCCCTCCTCCTATTGCATCCGAATTTGTCACAATAACCGCATCCGAGGTATGTGTCAGATTACCCGCGGATACTATCCCGGAAGCGTTCATAAAACTGCCGTCCTGGAAATATATTCCGTTCCCCGTTCCTATTATCTTCATATTGCCGCTGATGACAAGCTTCTGGTCCGGAGTAACTGTCCCGATTCCAACGTTTCCCGAATAAGTGGCAAGCAGGACCTGATAGCCGGCGGTAAGGGCGGAGACAGTAAGGTCCGCACCATCCTCTATTTTTTTGGCAACGAGTGAATACATGACGCTCTGGAGAGGCTCCCTGGGAGAAAGCACCTGATCCTCTATCTGCACTTCAAGATACTTCTGTTCGGCTGATGAAAGAACCGACCAGGGAACAGCCAGTTGTGCGTTGAAAACGCCCTGGGTTGCCGTGACCTTCAGTCCTTCGGTCTCGGGATTTTCCCAGCGCAGAAAACCGCCGGTCAACGCGCTGTAAATCCTGAACCTGACGTAAACCGGGCCGGTCACGGGCGCATTGTCCTTTTCAAGCCTCCCCTGGTAATTTATTCCGGCAGGCACCGCGTTTTTGGCTATGTCTCCCGCGCAAACCACGCCGAGCCCGGCGAAAAGAAATACCAGCCACAGAATGCACAGTAAAATCAGTTCCCTGGTTTTCATAAGCCTTCCTTTATTGGATAATGGCCAATTTCCCGGTCTTTCTCGGCACTCCGGAGCTTTCCACAACATACAGATAAAGTCCTCCCGCGAGCGTCTGTCCGTTTTCCCCTTTCACATCCCAGCCGAGGCTGTCCTGATTGCTGTCTTTGTAAATAGTGCGGACCAGTTCCCCTGAGACGGTGTAAATTTGTATCGTGGCTTTTAACGTCAGCCGCGAGAATACGATGCTGACGTGGCCTTTCTTCCTGCTGAACGGATTGGGATAGGCATGGGCCGTATCCAGGTTCAGCTGAGGCGAAGGAAAAGAATTGAGCAGGCCGGTGTCCACCGAGAATCGTGCACTGGAAAGAATGGTGCCGGAATTCTGGCCAACGGCTCCCAGCATGCTGTAAGCTCCCCCGGTTACAGGTTCTCCCGACCCTGCCGTTATCTGCTGGCTCATGGCGATGCGGTATGACCTTGAGACCATGACCGCTCCGGCCCGCAGCGCGTAAAAAACCAGAGGATATGCCGCAATAACAGCGCAAAAAAATGCGGCTGATTTTACAGAGCGTGTTTTCATTGAAATAAGCTGTCCTTGGTCCTGCCTTACGTTGTTGACTCTCCCGTAAAAAGTCCATTTCTGCCTGTAGCTGCAAAGCGTAAGCTTTGCCTGCAAAAGGTTTGCCCGTCGAGCATTTTTTGGGGCAGAGCTTCGCTCTGCTGCTACAATCCTCTGGAGGCGCCGTCTCAAAGGCCTCTGGCCCACAAACAGCCAATTTAGCCGATCCCCGGCTTTTTACGGATGAATCTTGTTACTTTAAATTTAACAGGACGATGTTTACTTGTCAATACCCGGAAAATCTTTTTTTTTGATTGTAACAAAAATGACATTGAAATATCCCTGCGGAAGGGTATACTAATTAAAATCCGGAACTGCCGGTTTATGTGTTTATATACGGAGCTTTCCGCATTATTCTAATGCGTTTTTTTCTCCTTTTCTTCGCGGCTTTTGCATTCACGTGTGTCTTCCCGCTTTTAACCAGAGCGGACGCCGGCACAAGTGCCGCCAATTTCCTGAAAATTCCAATAGCTCCAATCCCGACAGCCATGGGGCAGGCCTACACTGCCATGGTAGGACCTGACTCCATACTTTATAACCCGGCAGGTCTGGGACTGATGAATTACTCCGCCTTCTCCGGCACCCATCATGAATATATCGACGGTATACGCCAGGAATATGCGGCATTGGCATGGCGTTCCCGGGCCGGCACCGTCGGCATAGCCTTTTCCATGCTTAACAGCGGTTCAATCGACGCCTATGACACAAATGATGCCCACATCGGCCAATTCTCCACCTCCCATGAGTTGGGAGTGATTTCTTTTTCACGATCTTTCCCGCAATTTGACCAGGACCTGGGCATGCAGGACGCAATGCTCATACACCCCAACTGGTCCAAAATAGAGACTGTAAAAAACTATCGCCCCAGATCTTTCAGGCTCTCCCTGGGGGGAAGCCTCAAGCACATCAGCGAACGCCTGGATGACACGACGTCCAGAACTTTTTCCGCCGACGCAGGCGTTCTCCTGGTCTTTCCACGCCATTTTCAGGTCGGAGCCTCACTGCTCAACATGGGGGGGCGTCAGAAATTTTACCTTGACACGGCTTCACTGCCCATGACCGCCCGTCTGGGCATGGCAAAAGACTTCAACAGCCTGGAAAATATACTTATTTTTACGCTAACGGCTGACGCTGTGAAGGAATTTGATTACGAATCCCACCTGGCCTCGGGGCTGGAAATGGATATCATGCAGATGATACAGTTAAGGGCCGGCTACAGGACAAACCGCGATACCGGCACTGGCCTGAGCGCCGGCATGGGACTGACTTTGGACAGGTTCACCGACAAGGAAAATTTCATACACGGCGTTCGCCTGGATTACGCTTTTCTGGATTACGGCGCCTTCGGAAGCACCCACCGCTTCGGCTTCCAGCTTCTATGGTAACATGCGGCAGAAGGTAAGAAGTTGCGAAAACGGAAAATCATACTGCTCTTTCCTCTCAACTTCTTAACCCCGCAATTTCCCAACTTCTGCTTTCCGCGACTTCATGACTTCTGCAGTTCGCAGTTTCTGCTTTCGTATCCAAAAGCTCACGTAAGACCTCTGTCCACCCTCACCCCCGCCCTCTCCCATCGAGGGAGAGGGAAAGGGAGAGGGGGAGCGTTCACCAAATTGATGAAAAATGCCCCGAGCAGACCTGGGTGTTACGTGAGCTTTTGGGTTTCGCATCTTCTCACCTTCGGCTGTTCCGCTTTTTGTATAATTTTCCGGATGAACAGGCTTAAAAAGTATCTTGACTCCAGGGTCCCGCTGCTGGAAAAAGCGCTTGACCGTATTGCGGGTTCCATTTCCGGATGTCCCCCGCTTCTGCGCAGGGCCATGGATTATTCCATGAAGGCAGGAGGAAAGCGTCTGCGCCCTGTTCTCGTGTTTGCATCTGCCGAGGCTTTCGGATGCCCTGCCAGGAAAGTTCTTCCGGCTGCCTGCGCCCTGGAAATGATTCACACGTATTCCCTGATTCATGATGATCTGCCGGCTATGGATGACGACAATTTGCGGCGCGGCCGGCCTACCAACCACAGAATCTTCGGTGAAGGCAATGCTATCCTGGCCGGCGACGCTCTTCTTACACATGCTTTCAAAATTCTTTCTTCCAACGTGTCGGAAAAAGGGATAACGCAGGAAAACGTCCTGAAAGCGGTTAAAGCGCTTTCCGAAAGAGCCGGCGCGGGCGGCATGGTGGGCGGGCAGGCCGCGGATCTGCTGGCAGAGGGGATTTTAAGACCCGGAAGCGAAACGGAGAAACGGAGAAACGGAGAAATTACAAAGCGCTTTTTCGCCCATTCACCTACTCGCCCATTCACCCATTCGCCCATTCGCCTGTTCTCCAAGTCGCCTTCCCGCCTTTTGAATTATATACACCGCCATAAGACGGCTGACCTCATCCGGGCTTCGGTTGAAATCGGGGCAATGCTGGCCGGCGGCTCTTCCGCACAGATCAGGTCTATGTCCGAATACGGACTTTCAATAGGCCTGGCGTTTCAGATAACCGACGACATCCTGGACTTAACGGGAGACAGGAAAAAGCTCGGCAAAACCGGCAGCGATGCCAGAAATCTCAAACTCACCTGTGTTTCCCTTTACGGTCTTGAAAAAGCGGTAAAAAAAGCCCGTTACTGGGTCGCACGCGCTCATTCGTGCCTTTCCGGATTAAGGATTCCGCCTTTACGTTCGGCTCCTTTACATGACATGGCTGATTTCATAATAGCCAGAGACCGTTAACAAATGGGGATGAAGGAAGGAGAGGATTGAGGAGATGAGGGACGGCTGAAATTGGGAAGAATTTAGGAAGTTAAGAAGATACGCGGTTAAGGAATTAAGACCGAGCATGATATGAGCATAAGTTGATAAGATGATACGTTGATAAGTTTATAAGGGGTATGGTTTTTCGTATCATCATATAAGCATATCAACTTATCCCCGTATCAACGCAGTTTTCCTGCTTGTGCTATCGCGTACTGGTGACTTGGCGACCGGTGACATTGGGACATATGCCTTATCAACATATAATCGCAGTTTAAAAAGGATATTGAATGAAGCTTCTTTCAAAAATACGAGGTCCGCATGACCTGCGCAAACTGCCGGTAGGACAACTCCCGGAAGTCTGTGATGAACTAAGGGAAACAATAGTAGGCGCCATAAGCAGTACCGGAGGGCATCTTGGTTCCAGCCTGGGGGCAACAGACATAATCACCGCGCTCCATTATGTTTACAACACACCGGTCGACAGGCTTGTCTTTGACACCGGCCATCAGGCCTATTCCCACAAACTGCTGACCGGCCGTTACAACCGCTTCCATACCATACGCCAAAAGGGAGGCATTTCCGGATTCCTCAAAAGAGACGAATCAGAATACGACGCCTTCGGCGCCGGACACGCTTCCACGGCTCTTTCCGCAGCCCTGGGCATAGCCGCAGCCCGCGATCAGAAGCGGGAGGATCATAAAGTGGTCGCCATAGTCTCGGACGGATGCATGACAGGCGGCATGGCTTATGAGGCTCTGCAGAATGCAGGTCAGCTGGGTACGGATATACTGGTTTTATTGAACGACAACCAGATGTTTATTTCCACCAGGGTCGGCTCCCTTGGACACACTCTTACCAGACTGCTCACGCTGGGAACAGTGCGGAACGCGGAACGCAAAATAGAAATGTTCCTCGGACGTTTCCAGTTCTGGGGCAAAAGCATCCTCCGGGTCGCCAAAAGGACAAGAGTCCTGTTCTTCCCCGGAATGCTTTTCGAGGAAATGGGTTTCAGCTACTTCGGCCCGGTGGACGGCCATGACGTAAAGCAGATGGTGGAAGTTTTAGGCTACATGAAACAGCTCAGCGGTCCCGTTCTGCTGCATGTGGTTACAAAAAAAGGGAAAGGATACGGCCCGGCGGAGGAAAATCCCACCGATTATCATGGCCTGGGCATTTTTGACAGGGAAACCGGAGAGCCCCAAAAAAACGAAAAGCCGGCACCGCCGACTTTCACAAAAATATTTTCCAAGACCATCCTTGACCTGGCGGAAAAAGACCCGCGCATAGTGGCTGTAACCGCAGCAATGCCTGAGGGCACGGGTCTGGATGCGTTCAGGGACAGATTTCCCAAACGGTATTACGATGTGGGCATAGCCGAAGAACACGCGGTTACCTTCGCGGCAGGTCTTGCGTGCGAAGGGCTCAAGCCGGTAGTGGCCGTTTATTCTTCATTCGCCCAGCGTTCTTTCGACCAGATAATACATGATGTCTGCCTGCAGAAGCTTCCCGTCATCCTGGCCCTTGACAGGGCCGGCGTGGTCGGGGAAGACGGCCCCACACACCACGGCGCGTACGACATCAGCTTCCTCCGCATGATTCCCAATCTGACCATAATGGCGCCGGCCGATGAGAACGAACTGCAGCACTTTCTGAAAACCGCCGTTTCCATTGACGGCCCGGCTGTCATCCGTTATCCGCGGGGCGCCGGATTCGGAGTGACCATGGATCCCAGGCCGCAGATTCTGCCCATCGGCAAAGGCATCTGGATGAGGCGCGGCAAGGATGTCGCCATATCCGCCATAGGCAACAGGGTGCACCCCTGCATGGAAGCGGCAAAAATCCTCGAGGCAAAAGGCGTCTCCTGCGCCGTCATAAACATGCGGTTCGTCAAGCCCCTGGATGAAGACATTATCAGGGAAGCCGCTGCCGGATCGGGACTGCTGGTGACTGTGGAAGACAATGCCCTTTGCTGCGGATTCGGCTCGTCAGTCCTGGAATTCCTGCAGGACAATTCCATATTCACCCCGGTTATGCGTCTGGGGATACCGGATCGCTTTATTGAGCACGGCAAGCCTCAGGAACTCTATGACGGACTTGGGCTGACTGCCGAGAAGATAGCCGGGCAGATTTCGGACCGCCTGAAAGGACGATCAGGCGAAGAAGCGAAAAAGGCAAACCGCAGCTTGTGAGGAGATTCCCTTGAAATTCAACAAAAAACTTCATCAACAGGTTTTTAAACTGCGCAAAGCACCGGCATTCCGCAGGGCATATCAGGATTTCCGGTTCTTAAGCAGGGAGGAACTTCGCCCTGTGCGTCTCCAGTTGGAACTTATGAAGCCCGAGATGATTTTAGCCGCCCATGGCATAAAGTCCACGGTAGTGGTCTTCGGCAGCGCCAGGATATGGTCGGAAGAAGATTCGAAAACACGCATAAAAGAACTGATGCGGGTATGCAGAAAAAACCCCAAGAACCAGATCCTGCGCAACAGACTGGCTTCGGCAAAACATCTGTTAAAGACTTCCAGGTACTATGACGAAGCGCGCGAATTCGGAAAATTGGCAGGAAAAAAAGGTCATATAAACAACCCGCGATTCATAATTGTAACCGGAGGAGGGCCCGGCATAATGGAAGCT
>JBDRGJ010000310.1:0-8016 GCA_043817835.1 bacterium | reverse complement strand
ACTTCACCGTTGAAGTCAACAGGACCTGGGCGCCTCTGGGCGCGGACCGTTTTTACAATATGGTCCGTGCGGGATACTTCACGGATGTCGCTTTCTTCAGGGTAATAAGCGGCTTCATGGTCCAGTTCGGCATCCACGGCGATCCGGCGGTCAGCGCGAAATGGAAGGAAGCGCGCATAGCCGACGACCCGGTTGCCCAATCCAACAGGAAAGGCTTCCTCACCTACGCCACCGCAGGCCCGGGAACGCGGACTACCCAGCTGTTCATAAATTACGGCGACAATTCCCGCCTGGATTCAGGCGGATTCGCGCCTTTCGGCAGGGTCACGGAAGGGATGGATGTGGTGGAAAGCGTATATTCCGGCTACGGCGAAGGCGCGCCTTCAGGCATGGGGCCGAGGCAGGACTTCGTCCAGATGAAAGGCAATGCGTATCTTAAAAGCGATTTCCCCAAGCTTGACTATATTTTAAGCGCTTCGCTCCAGTAACACAGGGCGACAGCAACATCTTCTGATTTTATCCGCCTTCACACCCGCCTATCGACTGTCGGGCAGGAAATCCTGTATGCATCGCATGGGATTCCATTATTTTTCTGTAAGCGTTGCACGTCTTCCGAGGTGCTTTCTCCGGCACTCTCATATTAGATTAGAAAGGTACCTGCTAATGTCTCAACATGACCGCTTTTTTTGTTCTCCCTCTCCTGTTCCGACGGGAGAGGGTTGGGGTGAGGGTATTCATGAGGCATCCCCTCATCCTGTCCTTCTCCCTAACGGGGAGAAGGGTGTACGGTGTCTTAAATGCGGTCATATTGAGTTACTATGTCTGAGTTAAAATTTTAATCTCTACCCCCCCCCAGTGTCAAGTGGACATTATAATATTTTTCAATCTGGGAATTTTTTCAACCAGACCCTGCTCTCCGGCCATTTCGAACTCCCTCCGCAAAATCTTTTTTTTGTTTTCATCCCATGATTCGATCGGCCTGAATTTTAAATCTTTCATAAGCTTAAAATGCACCGACTCATTCTTTCCATGCTTTTCATAATATGATTTCACCACATCATCCAGGCGCTCCAGGGCGATTTTATTGGCGGCGTTGAGCGAGGCTGCGATCCTTTTGAGAGCGTTGCCGTCGATGTCTTTTTTTACGGCCAATACCATGACGATCATCGGTGCGCCGTACAACTGCGCACATTCCTCATTAAGGTCGGAGATTGGTTT
The DNA here is from genome assembly GCA_043817835.1 of bacterium. GTDB lineage: Bacteria > Elusimicrobiota > Elusimicrobia > Elusimicrobiales > CAZFMJ01 > JBDRGJ01. Next base: position 6,798 of record JBDRGJ010000310.1, on the reverse strand, counting down.
TAAATTCATTTTTTTTATATCTGCAAGACTTGCCTGTGAAAGAAGTCCTGCGTCCACCTCCCTTTTATCCACTAACGCGGGAATACTTGAAGGCAGCTTAGGAACCAGCGTAATTTCATCATGACTTATATCGCACTTTTTTTTAAGTATATCCAAGAGCATCATGGTTGCCGTGAAATCCAGGCCGCGCACGGCGATTGTCTTCCCTTTCAGATCGCGGAGCGAACGGATTCCGGAGTCTTTATGCGAAAAGACGCCCTCATGTACTTTTCCGTAAGGATACGCGATTTTCCAATCCCTGTTCCTGCTCCAGGCCTTGAGAAACGCCGGAATGGAGACGCTGCCGATATCTGCGGCGCCTGAAATAAACATGTCATTGATCGACCCGTGGTCCGCAAGCCGCATATCGACATTATCAGGGAGTTTCACAAGCTTATTTTCAATCGCCCATTGAACCCTGAAAGTCCAAGTGGTGTTTAAAAGCACCAGATTGATTATTTGTTTGTGCCGCGATGGAGTGCGCATAATTTGCGGTAAATATCCGCCTCGGTAAAGCCTTTGGACACAACCTTGGAAAGCACATCTTCCAGCCCGGATTTAAACGCTTCGACATCCCCGACGGTCTTAACGGCGGTTTTTGCAAAATCCGTACAATACCGGCAGGCCCTGCAATCGCCGTCACATCCATATTCCTTAAAAAAATCGATGAACCCGTCCAATGCCCGATTATCAATATGAAACAATGAACTGACCGTTGTCCTGTCTCCGGTGTAAGGAGCCAGTATGGGGACATTGTGAAGCTCCATCAGCTCCAGCAGATTTCCGTTGTAACTTCTTTTTGAATATGCCCCGGCGCAGCGCAGGATCCATTCCGTCGAAAAGGAACGGCCGGCAATTTTGAAATACTCTATTCCGATATCCTCGTAAACACCGATATCTTCCGGCCGGATCCAGATGGATTTCATCAGCTCATCGGGAGCGAGCCTTTTAAGGCTGCATTTGAGCAGCGTGTAGCTGACATACAGCGGCAATTCCCCGTTTTCCCCCTCCTGGGTCACATGTCCGGCCAGTCTGGAACAATAGCGCCGCCTGGGACAGTCAAATAAACTGCCGTCATTGATCATCACCTCCAATCCGCAGCCGACATTCCTCCTGATTTTTTTGAGTTCTTCAAACTTTCTGTTGGTGTCGCACGCAAGAATAATGCACTCTACTCCCATTCGGTCGTAATAGACCGCCGTATTCAAAGAATCGACCTCGGCGAACGAACCGACAATGATTTTGAAAGACGGATATTCTTTTTTAATCAGTTCAAGCAGATACGGGTTTGAGACAGTAATCGTGTCGGCATTCAGTTCGCGCACTTGTTCAAGATATTCATGCATCTTCTGTCTGAATTTGACCTCAAATTCCCTGCCGCCGTGGCACGGGGCATTCAGCAGATAGTTGAATGAGAACCCGCATGAATGGGCAAGCTCTATATGTTCTTTGGCCTGCGAAAAAGTAATTTGGGGCAGTCTTGCCGCCGGACGCCCCCCTCCGAGAACGCTTGTCCGCATGGTCCCGTACAATTCATGAATATTTTTTGTCTCTTTATTCAGCTCGTCTAATTTTACAATCAGCCTGTTGTCCCATGAAGTCGGCACGCACAGTTTCATAGTTTATATTCCTCCGCCTGTTATAGATCGCGGGACGCGCATAATCGGCTGTAAACATCCGTCTCTGTGAAACTTTCGGACACCATATCGGAAAGCACATCCTCCAGCCCGGCCTTAAAAGCCCGGATATCTCCCGTAACTTTGACCGCTTTTTTGGCGATATCCGAACAATAGTTACAATCCATGCATTCGCCGCCGCATTCATGCTCTTTAAAAAAATCGATGAACCCGTCCAGCATCCGGTTATCAACATGAAGAATCGAACTGAGCCGCGTTCTGTCGCCGGTGAAAGCAGCCAGTGCGGGGATGGAAGCGGTTTCAAGCAGCTCCAGCAGATTGCCGTCATATTTCCCTCTTGAGTATGCCTGCGTGCGATGCAGAATCTCTCCGGTCGGAAAAGTGCGGCCGGCAATCTTGAAGTGCGTTATTCCGATATCTTCGTAAACACTGATGTCCTCCGGCCGGATCCAGAAGGATTTTATCAGTTCGACGGGGGAATTGATTCTTTTCTCCGCGCATCTGAGAGGCGGGTAGTTGACGAAAACCGGCGGCTGCCCGTCTTCCCTTTTCTGCGTCGCATGTCCGGTCAGTCTGGAATGATAGTATCTCAGGGGGCAGTCGTATATGCAGCCCAGATTGACAATCACTTCCAGGTCGCATTTCACGTTTTTTCTGATTTTTTCAAGCTCATCGAATTTTCTGTTGACATTCCATGCAAGAGTGATGCGTTCCACGCCCAATTCATCAAAATGCATCGCTGTATTAACGGAATTTATCTCGGCAAATGACCCGGCCTTGATTTTAAGAGAAGGATATTCTTTTCTTATCAGTTCGATCAGATACGGGTTCGAAACAGTGATCATGTCGACGTCCAGCCCACCTATCCAATCCAGGTACTCAAACATCTCCCGTCTGAATCCGGCTTCAAATTCCCTGCCGCCGTGACACGGGGCGTTCAGCAGATAATTGAAGGAGAAGCCGCATGAATGGACAAGCTCTATGTGTTCCTTGACCTGCGCGGGAAAAACACGGGGCAGTTTTGCCGCAGGACGCCCCCCCCCCGAGAACGCTGGTCTGCATGGTCCCGTATAATTCATGGATATTGTTCGTCTCTTTATGCAACTCTTTCAGTTTTTCGACCAGCCTGTTGTCCCAGGAGGTCGGCACGCAGAGTTTCATGGCTTTTTCACCTTGCTTATGGGCATAATCGGTGGTAAATATCCGTTTCCGTAAAACCTTTGGACACCACATTGCCGAGAACATCTTTCAGCCCGGCTTTGTATTTCTCAACGTCCCCGGTGATTTTGACGGCTTTTTTTGTGACATCCGGGCAATATCCGCAGACTTCACAGTCGCCAACGCATTCATGCTCTTTAAAAAAATCAATAAATCCGGCCAGGGATTGATTGTCAATATGATAAACCGAACTGACCGGTGTTTTATCCCCGGTAAAAGGACTCAACAGCCGTATGGAAGCCGCTTCCATCAGGTCCAGAAGGTTGCCGTCATGCCTTCCTTCGGAATATGCTCCGGCGCAGCGCAGAATCCATCCGGTCGGAAGGGTGCGGCCCGCAATCTTAAAAAATTCTATGCCGAGGTCATCGTAAATGCCGGCGTCCTCCGGCCTTATCCACGGCGATTTTATCAGTTCTTCGGTGGAGTCAATTCTTTTCTGCGCGCATTTGAGAGGCGGGTAATTGACAAGAATCGGCGGTTGCCCGTCTTCCCTTTTCTGCGCCTCATGTCCGGTCAATCTGGAATGGTAATATCTCATGGGGCAGTCATATATACAGCCCAGATTGACTATCACTTCCAGGCCGGCTTTAACGTTTCGCCTGATTTTTTTCAGTTCGTTGAAGTTTCTGTTGAGATTCCAGCCCAGCGTGATTCTGTCCACGCCCAATTCATCGAAGTGCATCGCCGTATTCACGGAATTCACATCGGCGAACAGACCGGCCTTGACTTTCAATGAGGGATATTCCTTTCTGATCAATTCAATGAGATATGGGTTGGAAACGGTTACGGTATCCGCGCCTAAACCGGCTATCTGATCCAGATAATCAGATATTTCTTTCGCAGATTTTTTTTCAAATTCTTTTCCCCCAAGACAGGCGGCGTTCAGCAGATAATTGAAAGAGAAGCCGCTGGAATGGATGAATTCTATGTGTTCTTTGATTTGCGCGAAGGAAACCTCGGGCAATTTGCCGGACGGGCGCCCGCTGCCGACAATGCTGATTTGCGCGGACCCGTACAATTCATGGATATTTTTTGTCCCGTCATTTATTTTTTTCAGACCTTCAACCAGATCGCTGTCCCAGGAGCAGGGAATGCAAAGTTTCATATCGCAGACCTTTCCATAAACTTTTTTTCGCTCAAATCGGCCCAATCAGGAGGCGCGGACATCAGCGGAAGCTCTATGTGGCACCTGTGCCACAGGGCCAGCATATTCATGTTCCTGTCTCCGAAAGGCACGTAGAGTTCGGTAAATGATGCCAGGCTGTCATCAAAGTATCCGCGTGCTTCGTCGAATTCCTTGAAATAGCATGATAGCAGATAATTTCGGGATTGCGGCACAAGCGGCGCCGAAAACCGCGCGATTTCAGAAAACCAGGACGCGGGGACTGGTGGCGGCATTTTTGCCGGACGATGAAGGAAGGTTTCGGGAATGCGGTCTTTCATTGCCTCCTGAAGCAGCATCCTGGTCGGGCTGGAACGCCGATGGAAAATAGCGGAAAGGCAGTCGGAGCACATAAACATGGCAGGCGCGGCCATCGATAAACCCGCGGCACGGGTCATCCGTATCGAACGCAGAACAGCGGTATAGCAGAGCCCATAACCGTAATAATAGAGGTATTGCAGCTGGACGCGGAGGGGCGCCCCATCGAAGGATTGAATCGCCTCGCGAACGTGCGGAGAAAGGACCGTCCTGCGCACAACCTCCCTCAGGGCCGGCGGATAGAAAACCGAGATATCCCTTATGATTCCATTATGCTGCAGGACGCATAGAATCAGGTAGTAAAGCGCGGGCGGAGGCGGCCTCAGGCCCGGATGGATTCTGCGCGCCAGTATGCGCGCCAATATCCGCCAACGCCTGTGTGGCGAAATAGCAAGCTTCCAGAATCGCAGGGTCCGATCGGGACGCGGGAGCCGGGGCAGAACCCGGGCGACGCTGTTCAAATACCCGCTGTATCCGAAACTGCCCAAGATATACTCCATGCCGCTTCCGGTAAGAATCTTTGCGAAACCGTGGCTTTTAACCCTTTGCGAAAAGATCAGTTCGCGGGCAGGGCCCATGTAATTTGAATCTTCCATGCGCCATAAGGCTTCCGGAACAGCGTTCAGAAAATCCTGGCAGGATATTTTTACGATGTGGTGCCTGATTCCGAAATGGCGGCAGATTTGAGAGGCGTGATGAACCTCCGATGGATGGGAAGGGTCGAGTATCTCGTACGTGAAAGCCTGGACGTTTTTGGGGCCGAGCAGTTCCACGGCGCATGCGGTTATGGCCAAAGAGTCGAGACCGCCGGAAAGGGAAACCGCGGCCTGCCTGTCCTCTCCTATCGCCAGCCTTGTGGCATGGAGCAAAGACTGCCTGAGCCGGCGGGGAGTGTCGATCGGGTTTTTCTCCGGAGGCTCAAGCAGGCGCTTCCAGTGCCTGCGCTGTTTTACCGCATCCCAGGGCGGACCCGCAAGGTGGCCCGGCAGGACTTCATGGATTCCGGACAGCAATGTTCTGGAGCGGAACAGAATGAAGCCGTTAATCATGAATTCAGCCGCGGTTTCCGGATCAAGCTTTCCGGGGACATTGCTGTGGGCCAGGAGAGGCCGTGTAGAAGAGGAGAAAAGCAGAAGGTCACTGGTGCGGGTGAAAAAAAGCCGCTCCCCCCCGGTGGGGTCGCGCAGCAGGAACAGGACGGCCTTGGAAGTGTCTACGTAAACAAGCACGTAATGGCCGTTCTGAAAGACTTCGAATGCCGACCGGGACTTCTGCCATTCGAAAAGCTCGCCCAGATTCCGGGGTCCGCTTTCTTCAAAGGCGATGAAACCTTCCATAGCCATGCAGGCCCTGTTGTCATGCGCCAGGTTCTGCGCGGCGGCTGCCATCCAAAGGGGGCCGCCGGAGAACTGACGCACGCCATGCTGTCCTTCGTGCAATTGGGCCAGCATGGCGTTTTTATCGGAGTCGCGTAGATATCGCTCAATCGGGCCTCCTGAGATGGCCCAGGCTCCGCAGAGGTTCGACATGGTTTAATTCTCTACTCTTCGCCGAAATTTTCTCTTCATCGTATCTGTTTGTTGCCTTTTTTTTTATTTTCACATTTCTACATATACGTGTCCAAATTCAGCAACCGTTCTATGACGATAAACTTTATCTGAGATATTGTAGTCGCAAAGCTTGCTTTGCCTATATTTTGCCGAGCAAGCTCGGCAACTACAAAGACCTGATTTGGACAGCTATGATTTTCACACTCAAGGTAACTTATTCAAGATAATCGAGCCACTCTCTTTTTTCTATTATATCTTCCACCGAATCGTTCCCAACTATGATGCCTAACTTTTTTATCTCTGTAAGAAGTTCTATGGTTTTTCTCATCATAGTCTTATTATTAAATTCCACATATAGCCTGTCGATATAGAGCACGCTTCTATCACGCAGCATTTTATCTAAAACCCTATACTCTGCCCCCTCAATATCAAAACTAACAATAATGTAATCCTCCTTTTTGAAATTTTGTTGCAGCCATTTGCCAAAATTAATCGATTCAACAGTGATTCCAGCGATTCCAGTATCAACCGGATATTTTATTTTATGGACATCGGATCTCTTAGTTACTGTAAAACCGAGTCGACGTTTAATAGCTTTATATCTTCGTTTCAAAAAAGTCTCTACATGGTCATAGCAGTTATAGATAAAGAACTGTTTAGTCAGGGGAATTAGACTGCTTTTTGAGTCCTCCGTAGTATTTATGTAAAACTTAATCGTACCATCTTTGATCCAGATTGCTTTATTCATGACTGTAATATTGGATGCTTTAGACAATTTGTCTATCAAATAGGGATTTGCCTCAATAGCAAATATTTCCCAAGGATACTGTGTGTATAGATTGGTTTTTTGAAACTCCAACAAAGCTTGACCTAA
>JBDRGJ010000309.1:0-9963 GCA_043817835.1 bacterium | reverse complement strand
TAAAATACGCGGAAAAGGGCGTGGAAAATCCATGGCCGGCTGGAATACCGGATGACGTCAGGAAAAGGATACGGGAGACAGGCTACTGGTAGTTCAAATCAAACATGGCCGTTATTCGCGTTAAATTAACTTTTTTTCTGGTGTGGATTTTGCTTCCTGGGGCCGGATACTGCTCGCAGACACAGGCGCGTATTTCCTGTCCGAACTGCAATGTGATACTGGTGTCATTGGACACGCTCAGAGCCGACGTGCTGGGTGTCTACGGTTATCACAGGGCTACATCGCCAAACATGGACCGGCTGGCCCGCATGGGCGCCGTCTTCCTGAATGCCTATGTCCAGTCGCCCAACACCTTTCCAAGTCATATGTCTATTTTTACCTCCCAGTATTCCTGGACCCACAAAGCGGAGGTTTTTTCTAAAGACCGCCTGGCGCAAAAAACCATGACCCTGCCGATGGCCCTTAAAAAATACGGCTACCGCACGGTATGGGCAGCCTCTGGAGACGACACACACCTTAGTTTGAAGGCAGGATTTGAAAGAGGATTTGACGATTTTGCTTTTCCCGCCCCTTCGGGACTGTTAAACTCCACATGGGAATCAGCCTTCTCGTGGCTGAAAAAAAACGAAGGCCGCAAATTCTTCATGTTCCTTCATACCAGACGGATTCATGCGCCATATACACCGGAAAAAAAATCTTCAATCCTGCAGTTTTCCCAATTCATCCCGCGCTCAAAAATCATGACTCACAAAGAATTGAACTTGCTGGTACTGCAAAAGATCGATGAGACGCCATCGCGTATTTTTCCAGAGGCGGTTATTAAAGCCAACCCTGAAATATTCGCCATAACCGACCCCGGCAGGAAATGGACTGAAGTAAGGGAGCTCGCAAAGAGCAATATGCAGTCTTCCCATGCATTTATCATTCTGGCAAGCAAGATTTTTTGGGAACGCTTTGATGTTAATTCTCCGGAGGACATCGCGTATCTCCGGATTCTTTACGACGCAGGCGTTTTTGAGGCTGATATGATGATAGGCTCCCTTTACGCCAGGCTGCAGGACCTGGGGCTGGCGGACAATACCATCCTTGTTATTACCGCAGACCACGGCGAGGAATTTATAGAGCACGGACAACTCCAGCATAACCGGCTCTACAATGAACATCTGCATGTTCCGCTGATTTTCATTTTTCCCGGACAAAGGATAGGCAGAAGGCCGGCCCAGATTGTGCAGAGTATAGACATAGCGCCCACCATTCTGGACGCGGTGGGTCTTTCGCCCCAGGCGGGAGGGGAAGGCAAGTCTCTTCTGCCTTTGATGGAGGGAGGAGCATCTGATTCCGGTGCCATGACATTCGCGAGATGGAATGGAGATTATGCGGTCCGGGACGGCAGATTCACCTATATCAGGAGACCGTGTAAGGAGCGGCGGAAGTGGTATGCAAGCTGGTGGTTTCCGTGCGTTACTGAGGAGTTTTACGACAGAGCCGCCGATCCGGGGGAGTCGAAAAACATCTTTTCTTCAAACAAGGCTGCCGCCTGGAAATTCTCCGGGCATCTTGACGAAATGATAAAATACGCGGAAAAGGGCGTGGAAAATCCATGGCCGGCTGGAATACCGGATGACGTCAGGAAAAGGATACGGGAGACAGGCTACTGGTAGTTCAAATCAAACATGGCCGTTATTCATGTTATTGACCCAATCCAACTTAAGTATAGAATTATGAGGCGCATGCTTTCATGTTAATCCCCAGATTTAAATCTAGACCCTCAGCGGCAAAATTACTGGTCCTGCTGTTCGGCGTTCTCTTCGCGTTGCTGCTGGCCGAGGCCGCTGTGCGCATTGGGGGGAAGGTCTTTCCGTTCCTGCAGGAAAGGCGCAACCGCATTTCCCTGTCCCGCGGAGGCTACCGCATCCTGTGCCTGGGGGAATCCACTACAGCACTCGGCGGCGGCGAAGCCTGGCCCGCGCAGCTTGAGCTCCTGCTGAACGAACGGTATCCCGACGTCCGTTTCAGCGTGGTCAACAAGGGACGGGCCAGCATTGACACTTCGTTTATTATGCAAAACCTGGAGCGCAATCTGGACGAGGTGCGGCCGGACCTGGTCATAGCGATGATGGGGATAAACGACGGCTTCATCAGGTATTACGAAGGCGTAAGTGGCGCGGGCAGCCCGCTCTTCAGGCACAGCCGGCTGTATAAATGGTTCAGGCTGCTGCTCCATCAGAAAGACGCGCTTCTTCCCCGCAACCCCCGCAACGCGATAAAGCCGGCCCCGCAGTCCGGGAACACGGCGCAGCGGAATCCGCACGATTCAAATTCAAGGAGAAGATACTTTAAAGCTCAGTCCGGGTATCCCGGACCGCCGGACCCGTACGATGATTTTCGCAACGGAACCCGGGACATCGCCGATTCGGAAGATTCGCTCCGCAAAAGGCTGGAGCGGAATCCTGACGACGCATACGCTCTGTATATTCTGGGAACATACTGGACCCGGCCGGAAGAGGAGTACCGGCGGCCCGACCTCGCGCAAAAGGGGGAGAGGCTCCTTATGCGGGCGGCGCGGCTCGACCCGAAAAACAGTTTCGTGCTCCGAACGCTCGGGCTGAACCTTGTTTTCAGGGATCCGGAGCGCGCCATCTCCCTGCTTGAGAAAGCCGTGGAACTCAATCCCGGCATGACGGACTGGTATGCCCTGGGATGCGCCTACATGTCGCACAATATGTTTGACAAGGCCGAGGCGGCCCTGCTGAAAGCCGTAGATTTGAACGCCGTAGGCGCAGTTTTCGCCCTGACCAGGTACTATATCAAGGCCAAAAGGTTCGCGGAGGCGGAAGAACTGCTGCAGGAGGCCCGCGAGTTTCATCCGGACAACGAGAGATATCTGGGCGCGCTGACCAGACTCTATCGGGAAAGCGGCCACCCGGAACTGGCGCGCCGGCATGAAGCCGAGCTGGCCGCCACGCGCGCCATGTTCACGGAAACGACGCACGCTAATTTCAGGGAACTCAAGCGGATACTCGATTCAAGGGGCATACACCTGGCGCTGATGCAGTACCCGATGTGCGCGCTGGCCCCTCTGCGCCGCCTGCTGGACGACCCCGGGAACGTGATTTTCATAGATAATGAGCGGGTTTTCAAAACGGCGGTGGCGGACAAAGGCTACGCTTTCTACTTCCGGGACATGTTCGCGGGCAACTTCGGTCACTGCTCTCTGGAGGGCAACAGGCTGATAGCGCGCGACGCCGCTGACGCTTTGTCCGGCTACTTCGCCGCCCTTCCACCGAAATAGACCAGTGCGCTGACCGGATGATTATGCCTGTTTTGGCCGATCGATTTTAACTTCCGGCTAGGCGTGAGGAACGAGCATATCCGGTGGTATGTAAGCGACGAGCAACGACGCCGGAAGTTAAAAGCGGCCGGCCCTTTCAAGTAAGTTTCGCTGCTTTTTGCGGCGAAACTATCAGCGGAAGGGAGGCCCGAACCTAGACGATTTCGTTGGTGCTCATTCGGATGGAAAATGGCCGGCAAACGATAGGGGATGGTTTACTGGCAATGAAAGAAGCTCCGAACCGTATTCCTGATGATAAGATATGCCTTATAATTCATGGGCAGGACATATGTCGGGAGTCCTAACCCGGATATTTTGAGGAAAAGAAACATGAACTTTATCTCAATCTGTCTGCAGTATCTGGATATGAGGGATTTCCATTCATCTAAAAATAAAAATGTGCTTAAAATACATAGGTAAATTATTTAATATCCTGAGATGGAATTGTAAAGAGAGGAGGCTGGGCTGGAAAGAGCTGACGCTGGAAAGAATACATATTGAACTGTCTAATTACTGCAATGCTGCGTGCCCGGCATGTCCCAGGTGCTACTATGGCACGGAATTGGTTAGACCGGAATTAGCGTTGTCCCAAATTTACTATGAGAATTTTATAAAATTCTTTTCCGAAGATATAATATCTAAAATAAATTCAATCATTTTTTGTGGCGCGAATGGAGACCCGCTGACAGCAAGAGATATATTGCCGATTATAAGATATATTACCACAAAATCACCGAATTGCCTTTTGAGAATACATACCAATGGAGGATTGCGATCTCCAGAATTCTTTAAAGAACTTGCCGAAACATTGAAATTATCAACAAACTCTGCAGTTATTTTTAGTATAGATGGCCTAAAAAATACCAACCATATCTATAGAAGAAAAGTAGATTGGGATGTTCTTATAAAAAATGTTCAAAATTTTATTAAAAACGGAGGTAGAGCAGAATGGGATTTTTTGATTTTTAAACATAATGAACATCAAATTAAAGAGGCCGAAGAATTGGCAAAAGAATTGGGATTTGCTGCATTTAATCTCAAGCGAGCTCTAGGATTTGAATCGGGCGAGGAATACATTGGCGATATGGGAGTATATGATAAGGATGGAAAATATATTTATTCTATTTTCCCGCCATCAGAGGTACGGCACCGGAATTGCGGGTGTAAAAAAGTCGTTATTAAAACATCAAAAGATCATATTTCCCTTAAAACCTACGATAAAGTTAACATGTTGAAATATAACCCGATCGCAAATGAGAAATTAAATAATTTCCAGTCCGGCTGCGGTTTACAAGACAGGGCAGATTTAAAAAAAATTGAATATAAAAAAATAACATGTAAAAGCCATCTATATGATAAAGCAGAGTTGTTTGTGAATGCAAACGGTATGGTTTTCCCGTGTTGTTTTATCGGAACGGCTGTGGAGTCAGGACTAGCGACCTATGAATTAAACGAATTGAGATATTTGATAAAAAAAGCCGGGATTGATAATTTTTCTCTTCATAAAAGAAAAATTGCCGATATTTTAGAATCAGGTCTTTTTGATGAAGTCTTTGCGAAATCATGGGACAGGCCAAGCTTTAAAAAGGGGAAAATTGCTTATTGTACGGCGACCTGCAGTGATAATAATTGTATAGACAGAATAAGTATGAATGAGGAAGAATTATGAAGGTGACCCGTCTATTCTGCAAGGAGGAGTTTTGCGACAGAGCCGCCGATCCGGGGGAATCTAAAAATATCTTTTCTTCAAACAAGGCTGCTGTCTGGAAATTCTCCAGGCGTCTTGACGAAATGATGAAAGCATCGGGAAAGGGCGTGGAAAATCCATGGCCGGCCGAAATACCGGAGGACGCCAGGAAAAGGATACGGGAGACGGACTGCTGGTAAATTGTCCGGAATCGTGCGCGCACAGTCATGCCGATTGCCATCAGTCGAAGGGTCATGAAAAACAAATTCAAAATTCCCGCGGAAAAAATCACCGTGCCGCTGGCGATAATTCTTGCCGGGTTTATTGCGCTTTTTTCCGCTCTGGAAATCGGTCTTCGACTGATAAGCCATAACCTCGACAAACCTTTTTTAACCAGTGTAAAAGAAACCGGCGGAGCAAGGATCACTATACTGTGCATGGGTGACTCTTATACGGTGGGCGGACAGGGAACGTTTGAGGACTCGTACCCCAAAATACTGGAAGAAAAGCTCAACAGCATGTATCCGGGGAAATACAAGGTCTTCAACGGGGGAGTGTGCGAGGCTAATTCCACGCAAGTGCTTCGCCGGCTTAAAAAAATAATTGGTTTGCGGCGTATCGACCACGTTATACTGCAGGCCGGTTCAGCCAACCGATTCAACCTGGTAGGGTATAACCTTTACAAAAATAGGAAACCCGCCGTTGGGGAAGAATTCCGGGTGCGTAAAATGATCCGCATCCTGGTTACAAACATAAAAGGCCGTTTATTAAAATTCCGATCGACGCGCTTTTTTGAACGCCTGCCCGCCTATCCAGATACGCAGACAAATCCGGCGGACACGAATAGCAGGTCGGAAAATGAACCGACCGCCCTATCCGGCCCGGACAGCAGCCCGGTTCGCATGGCGCAAAAACACATGGTGCGAGGCGATTATGGAACGAAGGAGAAACTTCTCAAACAGGCCGTCGATAAAAATCCTGCCGATGATAAACTAGCCGGACAACTCGGCTGGTTCTATGCGCAATATGGAAGGTTTGATGAGGCCGAAGCCGTCTTCCGAAAGCGTATTGAGCGTGACCCCAAAAACTACACGCATTACACCGACTTGGCCGAATGTTATCAAAGGCATCACAGATATTCCTTATTGGAAGCCACTTTCATGCCAGGGGATGAACTCCTCCCTATTCAGGCCCAGTCATATTACATGATCACGGATGACAATTCCGACGCGCTGGTCCAGAATGAAATTGAGAATCTTCTCAAGAAAGCCGTAAAACTTGCCCCGATGGACAAAATTCCCCGGATTAAACTTGCCAGTTTCTACGCATTCACTTCCAGGAACAAAGAAGCCAAAGCAATCCTGAAAGACATCCATAAAAAATGGCCCGACAGTCCCGATGCCTGCATCGCATTCTCTAAGATGTACAAATACTTGAGGGCCCTGCAACCGGGGCAAGAAATGCTTAACGCGGCCTGCGACTTTAGAAATGTACCCGACAGCATACTGGCGGATATTTGTGAGAGCAAGGGCGAATACGCCAAATCAGAAAGTATCCATAAAAAACTTATTAAAAACAATCCGGGAGACTGGAATTCTTATATTCAATTGGCGGAATTCTACCAAAGACAGCAAAGAATTGAAGACGCGAACAACATGCTTTCCATGGGCCTCAGACAATGCAAGAAAACCGCTGCAGATATTCCTCCTTTTCTATTGCCAGTCACGGACAGTTCCCGGATGACGAAGCCGGAAAAAATGATGCAAGCATCGCTCAATGAGATAAGGTCTAAACCCCGCGACTTTCATTACTATTATTACCTGCTGAAAACCTATGAGCTACAAAACAAATTTAACGCCGGTCATGTGCTGGCCGTTCTGGAAGATGTCAAGCGGAAAGACCCCGATATCGCAAAAAACGTAACGTTTATGCACTATTGCTCTTTTTTCAGCGAACAAGAGAAATGGGAAAATGGAATATATAAATGGCTGGCAAACGATTTGGATGAAATAGCGGACTTGTGTTCAAAAGCCGGTATTAATCTGATTATTCAGAATTATCCATACCCTTACTATGCCGTAAATAAAACGCTGAAACGCGCAAGTGAAAAGCATGGTCTGTTATTTGTGAACAACCAATCTGTTTTTGATAAATTAACGCGCGAAAACTCTCGGGTAAAATACTTCAAAGACGACGACCACTGCACCGCCCTGGGACACCGAATCATATCAGACAATATCATTCTTGCAATGAAGAATAGACATATCATTGCCGCCGGCCACTTCTCCGCAAATTGATCATACAGGATCCTGTTTGACGGGGACACGCAGTTTCCTCAATAAAAACGCCAGGAGAATCAACGCATAAGTCCGCAATAAGTTCGCCGCAAAAAGAGACTTTCGGGGAGCGATCGCAAACCCCCGCACAATCCTCCGAAGGTTCATATAAAACTGCTGCTGGGCCGCCATAACAATCTCGTTCAGGTCACCTTTGGACAGTTCATTCTCTGTCCCGGCCTGCGCATAGAAATGCAAATCCCCCTCTTGCAGAACCGCCGTCCCAGCTGCTCCGGGTCCTGCGCGCCGACAACCCGAAAAATCGGTGAATTTGAAAAAATAAGCATTGTCCAGCGGGGATTTCAGGGCAAAATCTACGGTGCGCAGTATTTCTTCACGCGTTTCTGTCGGGAATCCCAGTATGAAATACCCACCGGTGATTATTCCTTTTGCAACCGTCATCCGGATCGTCTCCAGCGTTTTATCCAGATCAAGATCCTTCTTTATCATTTTCTGAATACGCGGAGACGCCGACTCTATCCCGTAGTGGATCTTATATGTCCCGGCTTTTTTTAAACTTGTGAGCACATCATCATCCATCAAATCCGCCCGGAGCCCGTTGGGAAAAGACAAATTCCATTTGCGCCCGGCTTTTTTGAACAGCGCGCACATGCTCTTGACGCGTTCCCTGTCGAAATTAAACACATCGTCGAAAAAATGAACTTCGCTGATGTGATATTTTTCCGAAAGCGACTTTAGTTCTTCCACAAAACTTTCGGCGGAGCGCATGCGGAATTGCTGTCCGAAATTGTCCCTGCTCCGGCAAAACGTGCAATGAAAGGGGCACCCGCGCGAACTCATGGCGGGGATGTGATATTTTTCCTTTTGGGCGCCGTTCCAGTTGCGATGCCTGCCATAGGCGTAAATATTAATCATGTCCCACACAGGCAGGGGTATCGCCAGGGAATCCAGGTCCTGAAGAAGCGGCTGCGGCTCTGTGATCACCGCCCTTCCCTGTTCCCGGTAGACAATACCTTTGACGGAGCCCAGCCCCGTTTTCTCTTCCTCGGCGGCCAAAAGATCGACTATCGTCTTATCGCCTTCACCGAGCACCACCACATCAATATGGGGATTGTCCAGCAGTCTCTCTTTGGCCAGCGTGCCATGCGCCCCGCCCACAATTATAAGCGTGTCGCTTTTGTTTTGTTTGACCAAGGCGGCCATGGTATTCATCAGGTCCGATTCACAACTGAGCGTATTAAAACCCACGATATCCGGTTTCATTTCTCCCATAGCCGCGGCAAGGCAGGCAAATGGGTCCTCTAAAATTCCCGTATCAATAATTCTAACTCTGTATTTTTCTCCAAACGTCTTATAAATTGCCCCCGCAATATGCAGCAAACCCAGAGGCGGGACAGGCCCCCCCGCGGACAAGGTTTTGTGAGTTCTTATGAGCAGTATGTTTTTTTCCAGCATATCCAGGGTGACCGGCTATATCTCCACATATTTGGCCAGCTTGCTCAGATGTCCTTTCTCCCGGTATTCCTCCAGTAAAGCGGTGAAACGGTTGATTTTTTCCCGGAAGAAATTATCGCCCTCCCGCACATAACGGTCCATGCCCGCGAACGGCAGATAATACCAATGCAGCCATGTCTTGAAAAGAATGAGCTGGAAACACCTCAGTTGCATGCCCCGGTCCAGAGCCGTGCCTTTGACGTTGTCCGACGGCATCATCCCCATTTCATAAAGCTTATACCCGGCTGTTTGCTTTTTGTTCTCCATAAAAGCCGGATTACGCTCCGCCGCCAGACCTGGAATACGCTCAAGATGAAACAAATCGGCGAACTCGATATCCTGCGGACCTTCAAATTCGAAAACCGGATTGGAGTAGTCAATGCCGAATTTCGCGTACATAGCCCTGATCATGCCTATAACTCCCGGCTGTTGATCCGGGAAAAGATTCATTCCTTTATTGGCGCCGTCGCTGACATGGCGGATTCCCTGTTCAAGGCAATAAATAAGCGCGCGCACGTGCATGGCGAGCTTGCACAAACCGCACGTTGACAACAGGAAGAATCCGTGCCTGGACAAGTTCGTGAAAAATCTGTCGTAAGAGACTTTGCGGAATATCCCATCGACGGAAATGATTTCATGGCTGAAGCGGTCCTGTCCATAACGGGCCTTCAGTTTGGCCACATTGGTCATGGGGTTCGTGACGGAAAAAAGGCCGAAACGCTTGAATGTGATCAGCCTTACCTTGTCGTATTTTTCTGCCAGCAGGCAAGCTGCCAGAGTGGAATCGGTCCCTCCGGAATACAGGAGAACGACTTCATTACCCGGCATAAAGTCTCCTTTGCCGAATCGCCTTCCCGCACAGCCGCAAACAGGCGATTGTACGACACAACCGCAGGGAACTTCTCCGCATTTTCCGCCTGAGGCGGACCAGCCGGTTGTCTGGCGGGCAAGACCGCGCCATCAGGCGGGGAATCATTGCTTTTCGCCGCCGGCTTTTGCCTTCTCAAGTTCTTTCAATATAAACTTGAGCGTGTAAATGTAATTCATATAGACAAACTGAGCCGTCCACCCCAGGCACTCGGAATAGATCACGCGGAGCCGCCAGGGAAGCATAACTCCGACCAAACACAGGGGGAAAGTCATTATCCTTCGCA
>JBDRGJ010000308.1:0-6263 GCA_043817835.1 bacterium | reverse complement strand
ATTGCCAGTCGTTCTCCAAGTATCCGCCTTGACGGATTTGACTTCAACTCCATATATCTTATCCGTCACTATATCGGGGAATTTAGCGCCGGAAATTAATTCCACATTTCTAAAACGAAATTTCGATGACATTTTCCTCATCCATCCGCAAACGTCTTCTTCGAGGCTAACGCCACCACGCCCTAAGTAATAATTGGGTTTCTTGAAAGCCTCCTCAGACATTTTTTTGCCAGTTTCGTTGAGAAGACATTCAAATCTTGAGCAATGCCCCATGCCCCCGGTCGCGACAATCATTGGAAACCCCCTATTTTATCGATTTAGATACTCCCTGGCATGCCCGCGGAATTCAAGGCGGTTATTAGATGCTTATCCAAAAAATGCTGCATATCCGCAGCTAAATGCCAAGCCAAGACAGGCGGAACAGCGTTCCCTATCTGTTTATAAGCGGCGGAAGTGGATGGTAAAAAAATAAAATTATCCGGAAATGACTGTATGCGAGCTGCTTCCCTCGCAGATAATCTCCTCTTTCCGTTCCAGTGCCATTCTATATTTCCATGATGCTCCGTTCTCATCGTTGGCCCCGGCTTCTCAGCCGATACTAACCCATTCCCTTGCCCTTTATTCTTTCTAGCGTTTGACCAATAATGATTTGGCATTGACCCTTCGGCGGCTTTTTCCAGATCGCCGATAGCTGTTTTTAAATTAATCCATCTGTCTTTACATAATGTCGGTTTAGGATATTCAAACGGAGGCAACATGTTCTTGCGAGTGCCAACTATGATAACGCGTTCTCTAGTTTGAGGAACACCGTAATCCGCAGCGGTTAATAATTTATAAACGACATGATACCCTAACGCCTCAAAATCTTTAACAATGGTTTGTATCGCCCCGCCACTGTTCATTGTTAAAAGACCACGAACATTTTCGGCGATAAAAACCACTGGGCTTATTTTTTTGACAACTTCAACCATGCTCTGATACAACAATCCCCTTTTGTTATTGAATCCTTGTCTTTTTCCGGCGTGGCTAAAATCTTGGCAGGGAAAACCACCCGTCACAATATCCGCCGTTTTGGGTAGTTCGTTAGTCTTTAAAATATGCCTAATGTCACCTGGAACAATCTCAATGTCAAAATTAGCATTGAAGGTCTGACATGCCGCAGCGTCGATATCGTTTGCCCAAACTATTTCGAATTTTTGCCGTGAATATTGCTTGTCCAAGAATTTAAAACCACCCGTAAATCCCAAATCCAATCCACCACAACCCGCAAATAAGGAAATAACTTTATACTTCACTTTATAGAGATCGTTTTGTTTGCGAATAGGGTTTAGCGCCGCATGAAAAGTTAATTGCTCTTTTAAATGCTTAATCGGTTTATCCGTTAAAATAGGGTATTTAGCTTGCTTCTTGACTAAATTCTTTATGGATAACCCTTCGATGTTCTTTTCTTTTTTGGGGTCATAAATATTCTGCTTTTATCCTCATCTTTCCCCCCATTTGAGTTTTCTGCGCAATACATCAAAGTACATCCTGTCGGGAGGGATAAGCAGCTTCACTTCGTCGCAGTGCCTGGTTACGAGAATTTCATCGCCTGCTTTGAGATTAAAATGCACCTGTCCGTCCATGCTCAGCACCACTCTCACCCCGGACTCCCCGGCCCTCGTCATGGGCTTCATGGAAATAACTTTACACGCAGAAAGTACGATGGGCCTCTGGGTAAGCGTATGGGGGCAGATGGGTGTCAGCAGCATGACGCCCAATTCGGGCGAAATTATCGGGCCTGAAGCGGCCAGGGCGTAGGCGGTGGAGCCCGAAGGCGTGGAAATTATCACTCCGTCCCCGAAATACTCTGTCAGGGATTGCCCGTCCAAAGCGGCGCTTATGTGAAAAGCCCTGGGTTCGGCCGTTCTGATGACGCAATCGTTGAGGGCCAGGAAGGTCCGGGACACGTTTTTCCCGCGGCGGATTACAGTGACCCCCAGAAGCCACCTGCTTATGGTTTTGAGGCGGCCGCCCAGAAATTCCGGAGCTCTCAGTTCGAATTCCGCGGCATCCATGCCGCTCAAAAAACCCAGGCCGCCGGAATTCACACCCAGAACAGGAATTCCGGTGCCCGCAAGAATGCGCGCCGCATGCAGCACAGTGCCGTCCCCCCCCAGCGCTATCACGACATCCGTCTTCGGTCCGATTCCGCTTTCCTTTCCGGAAGAAATCTTTGTTGTCTTCACATCCCTCGCGGCAAGTATGCCCTTTATGGCTTCGGCCCAGCGTTCGGAAACGCTCTTGCCGGGACTAAAAAAAATGGTCACTTTCCTTATGGCACGTTTCACTGTTTGCCTCCGTCGAAAAAACTTCAAGCTCCAAATATCAAATTTTATTCCAACAACCCGAAACAAGCCCGCTTCGCAAACCCGGAATTAAAAGCTTATCTCGCGCAGCTTCCCGTCGTGACTGATTATATCAAATTCCCCCTTTTCCCCCTCCCTTTCCATCAGCAGGAAGGAAGCATCGGCGCCTGTCTCCATTTTCCTTCCGTCGGATTCTATAATCCAGGAAAAGCCGCCGAGTCCGGAATATCCGCAGATTCTCCGTATTCTTCCGCCTCTGCCCTTTTCGGCCGGCCAGGAAAGGGTTGCCGAAGGATTCCCGGACAATGCCGGCTCTCCGGGCCATGGGTTTAGAATTTGCGAACCGCCGCTTTTCATCCTATCCAGTCCGGCCCGCAGTCCGGGCGCCACCGGACCCGGAGGAACAGCCACCTTTTTAATCCTGATACGGCCGGAAAGCTCATCCATCCCGTTCCAATTTTCCATGCCGGAGGAGGAAAGCAGGAGGATGTCGAGCGAACGCGAACCGGAATTCAGCACTGCCGACGCAAGCGCGGCACCGTCCATACCGGCGTTCAGGAGCACTCTTTTTCCGGAAGCCGTGGCCAAAAGGATGGAAGAAGAGCCGTTTCTGGAAAAGACCCAGCCCCTGCTCCTTCCGGGCAGGGCATGCTGTAAAAGCACAGCCAGCAGGGCCGTTCCAAGAGCAGGCTTCCAGATTTTACCGATGAACCGGCGGTCAGGCAGATGCCAGACCAGGCCGGCGGCGCAGTAGTATGCGGCCAGAGTCCCGAATCCGGGAGGAGGGACTGAAACGCCGGAAAGGGGCAGCCTGGCGAAGAACTCCACCAGCCGCTGAAAAAGCTCCAGTGCCAGGGCCGTAACCGACACGGAGACGGGATGGAAAGGAAGGGACAGTCCGCCTGTGAGCGCCGTGAGGAATCCCAGGCCCATCAGCACGGCGGAAAGCGGAACAAGGAACAGGTTTGAGACAAGAGAAACCGCCGATATCCTGTGAAAATAGAAAGCCATGACAGGGTAAAGCGCCGACTGAGCGAAAAAACTCACCATGGCTATGGCGACGGCAGCTTTCCAGAACCGGTTAAGTTCAGATGGAAGTTTCCAGAAGGACATGCCGGCTACTATTCCAAAAGTGGCCAGGAAAGACATCTGAAATCCCGGCTGGAAAAGAGAGTCGGGAGAAACAGCCAGAATGCCCAGGCAGGCCAGCACCAGGCCCTGGAATACTCCGGACTCGCGCGAAAGCAGGTAGCCGGCCATGGCCGCGGCCGACATGACGTAGGCTCTTATCAGCGGGGCGTCCGGCCCGGCGCAGAGCACGTAAACGCCGGCAAGAGCCAGCGCCCATAAACCGCATGCCCGTCTGCCGCAGCCCAGCCTTGAAAAAATAAAATAAACCAGCAATGTCACAAAGCCGACGTTTGAACCGGAAGCCACCAGAAGATGCATGGCTCCCGAATCCTGGAAAGCGCGGTACAGTTCCCGTGGAATGCTGTTTTTTTCGCCAAGGACTATGCCGGACAGTATGGCCGCTTTCTCCGGAGGAAAGGAAGAGTTGAAAGTTCCCAGTATACGGCTTCTCAGCCGGGAAAAAGCCCGGGGCGCAGCCGGGGCCGGAGCCGCTCTTTCCAGGCCTGACGCGTACAGTTCGCAGCGTATTCCCTTCTTCGCCAGAAAATTCTTCCAATCCAGGTTCCCCGGTATCGCGGCCTCTTCGGGAATGAAAAGTCTTCCTTCCGCCCGGACTTTTTCCATCCAGTCGGCAGCGGTTCCATCCGGCGCCCTGACAAGCACCCTGCCGGCCGCGGGAATTCCGTTAAAACGGACGGCCTTTAAAACGAATTCGATGCGCCCCCTGCGCTTCTGCGGATAGCCTTCGACTTCGCCTTCGACAACGGCATAATCGGCCGGGGCAAAGAAAGAAACGTCGTTTTCAGGCGTTTTGCGGGAGATGCCGGGCTTGAATATCAGAAGCAGGCACGCATAAGCCAGCAGCAGCAGAAAAAGGGGACGCTTATAATAGGAAGGATGCACGCAAGATTATTGTATTAGCAAATTATGAAAGATTACAGAATTACAAGATTGGCGGAATTGCCGATTTTGGCAATCTTTTTAATTTTTCATAATCTTGATAATCTTTCCAAATCTTTTTTAATCTTCTAATTTCTGAAATTAATCTTTTAAATTTTGGTCCTGCCCTTAAGGGCATAGCCCAGGGTCATTTCATCGGTATAATCCAGGTCCCCTCCGAGAGGCACTCCGTAGGCTATCCGCGTTATTTTAGGCACCAGTTCCTTCAGCGCTTCGGAAAGATAGAGGGCGGTGGTTTCCCCTTCCGTGTCTGGATTTGTGGCTATTATCACCTCACTGACGGACCCGCCGGCCCTCATTATCCTTTCCTTCAGTTCCCTTAATTTTATCGAGCTCTCGCTTCTGCCGTCCATAGGGGAGATGGTGCCGTGCAGGACGTGATATAATCCGTTGAAAGACCCGGTCTTCTCCACTGCCGCAAGGTCCTGCGGGTCCTCCACCACGCAGATCAGGGATTTGTCGCGTCCTAAATCGGAACAAACCGGGCAGAGTTCGTTTTCAGTGTAATTGCAGCATTGCAGGCAAAGCCGCACCGAAGATTTGACGGCTGTCAGCGCGGAGGAAAGTTCCCGGATTTCAGGTTCTGAAGCCCTTATGGCGTATACGGCAAGCCTTTCCGCCTGTCTGGGGCCTATGCCGGGCAGTCGCCGCAGCGCTGAGACCAGTCTGTCAAAGGATTTCATTGGCTACACGACTGTCCGTGAAACAGTTATAAGATGATAGGGTGATATGTTTAACAGAAAAGATTGCAATTTTTTATGTTTGTTTCCCTATAAACCTGCCGACTTACCACCGCTATTCGTTATTATTTAGGTTTTTTTTATTTTTCGGACTCTTCCCGGAAATACCTTAAGCAGCTTCTTAAGGCCGGAATCTTCTTCCACGGAGTCATCGGAAGATATTTCTTCCCATTTGCCGCCGGCCGCATCATCCGTCCCGCCGGCGGCCCCCTCGTCTTTCTCCGCTTGTTCCTTCCCGGCGTTCGACAATTCCTCTATGTGCTGGTGCGCCGGAGCCGCGGCACCGGCTTCCATGGCAAGCTCTATTTTTCTGCCGGATATCCCGGCCAGCACGGCTTCGATTTCCTTCTTTGCCCTTTTTACCGCTTCCATCTCGAAGCTTTTGGCAAAAACCAGCTTCCATTCGTTCCTGCCGGTGAAACTGACGCTGCAGGAAACCAGCATGTTGTAAATGAAAGGTTTTTTTATGGACATGCTGTCCAGGAGTTTTCTCCATGCCGTTCCATCGGGCATGTCTGATGCTGCCCCGGCCTCCGTTTCGGGGTGCGGCGCGGCACCCTGCGCTGCGCTCCGGGTACGACGGCCCGCCGGAGGCGGAACTTCTCCGCCAGCACCCTGCGCAGAGCTCCGGGTACGACGGTCCGCCGGAGGCGGAACTTCTCCGTCAGCACCCTGCGCAGAGCTCGGCCTCTGGCCGCACCCGGAAGAAGACCTCTGGTCATCAGAGGGTGCCGGTTGCAGGGCATGACTGCAGCCGGAAGATGATTTTTTCTCATCACAGGCATTATAATCGGTTTTGTGCGGCCCGGAAGAATCAGGAACAACCCGCATTTTTCCTTCCACCGATTCCAGTCTTCTGACCCAGCCCTCTATATCCGCAGGAGCCTCGATAAGAGAAAAAAGCCCCATCTCCGCGACAACCGCGGGAGAATCCGAGATTCTGGCCTCGTTTGCAATTACATTCAGCCTGCGGGCCAGTCTTGCAAGCCGTGAAGCTTTCCCTCCGGTGAAGGAAAAAGTCCTGTCTGTACGGACGTCTGTTGCGGCAGAGCCGCCGTCTGCCTGACCGCCGCTCCGGTCTGCT
>JBDRGJ010000307.1:0-3152 GCA_043817835.1 bacterium | reverse complement strand
TTAACAGAAGAATCTGCAAAAAACAAGGACAAATTTGGTCACGCGACGCGTATGGACTGCAGTCCTTTCCGGAACGATTCCAGCGCCTTTATTCTTTCCAGCACGGGTGGGTGACTGTATTCGAGAAAAACCTTCAACGGATGCGGAGTGAGGTTGGAAAGATTGTCCACGCTCAGCTTTTTCAGCGCGACCGCCAGAGCCTGCGGCTTGCCGAATGTCGAAACCGCGTAGAGATCGGCCTGGTACTCGTGCCTCCGGGAAAGCCAGTTGCCTGCGATTCCCAGTGCAGTGCTTACGGGAGAATAGAGGAAAGCGAAGAGTATAAGGCTGGAGTAAACCGAAAGATTTTCCATGCCGAAGGCGGTGGAAAGCCCCTGATTTTTGATGAAAAGGGAAAGGACGTAGAACATCAGGCCTGTCGAAAGCGCGGAAATGACGATGCTTTTCAATACATGTCTTTTCTTATAATGGCCCATCTCGTGGGCCAGTATGGCGACCAACTCGTCAACCCCGTGTCTTGCTATAAGCGTATCGAAAAGGACTATCCGTCTGAATTTTCCGAAGCCGGTGAAAAAGGCATTGCTCTTGGTGGAACGCCTGGAGCCGTCCATGGTATAAACGCCTCTCATCCTGAAGTTTTGCGCACTGGCATAGCTCTCTATCGTTTTTCTAAGCTCCCCGTCGGTCAACGGCTCGAACTTGTTGAAAAACGGCATTATGAGTACAGGAGCGGCGAAAATGAGAAGCAATTGCGCCGCGCTCACAGCCAGCCAGCACCCGAGCCATGCCGAAGGACCTGTTCTCTCGAAAAACCATACGACCAGCATGAAAACGGGTCCGCCTATCAGCAGAGCAAGAAACCAGCTTTTTAGCGTATCCGCGGCAAAGGTCCTTATTGTTGTACGATTGAATCCGTACTTTTCCTCTATCACAAACGTATGCCAGGCGGAAAAGGGGATTGAGGCGATATCCGAAAGGAATTTCAGGGAAAATGCGAAAACCAGGCCGGTCAAGAGGTTTCCCAGGCCGAAGCTCCTTGCAAACCTGTCGAATAAATTAAACCCTCCCAGCAGTATGAAAGCCAGGGTGAGGACAAGGAGTACGGTGCCCGTGACAAGGCCGAATTTCGTATTGTCTTTGATATATTCCTGCGATTTTTCATAACGGCCCGGGTCGTAAAAGCCCTTGAATTCTTCCGGCAGCATGGTGGATATTCTGGAAAGGTTCAGCTTTTCAACAGCCACTTCCAGGAGATAGTCGCCTGCCAGAACTGCAAGCACTATTGCGAGATAGACGGCACCGTGATTTTCCATTCCGGATGTCTGATAAAACCGCGGTCATGATAACATTTTTGTCCGCCTTGAGTCCGGGACCTCAATAGTGTTAAATGAATCAAGGGGTGGTTCAATTGAAATCCCGGACTTCAGAGCAGGTCATACTATGGAGTTGCGCGCTCTTGCTTTCAGCAATTATGGTCTCACGACTGCAGGGAAAACCGCGCAAAAGCTGCGCCATGTCCGGAGATAACGAAAATTTCCGCGCGTCGCGTGAAGCGATGGTCTCCGGCCAGATAGAAGCCAGAGGAGTGACGGAGCGGCTTGTCCTCAGGGCGATGCGGAAGGTCCCCAGGCACGAGTTCGTGCCTGAAAAGCTGAGAGCCATGGCCTACTCCGACCGCCCCCTGCCGATAGGCGAAGGCCAGACTATAAGCCAGCCGTACATAGTCGCCTTCATGACCGAAGCCCTGGAAATCAGGCCGGGGGACAAGGTTCTTGAAATAGGCACGGGCTCCGGCTATCAGGCCGCTGTGCTGGCAGAGATAACCCCTAAAGTCTTCTCTGTTGAAATAATCTGCAGCCTTGAAGATGAGGCCGGAAAAACGCTGAAGCGGCTGGGCTGCAGCTCGGTAAAAACCAGGTGCGCCGACGGCTACAGAGGCTGGCCTGAAGAAGCGCCGTTCGATGCCATTATAGTCACGGCGGCCCCCGATCATATCCCAAAGCCTCTGCTGGACCAGCTTAAAACAGGTGGACGGTTTATCATCCCGGTGGGGGGATATTCCCAGGCGCTCAAGCGCTTGCGCAGGACCAAAGAAGGCTTTAAAGAAGAGACCCTCCTTCCCGTTGTATTCGTCCCCATGACCGGCGAAGCGCAAAGGAAAAAGTGATGTCCACGCTATCATGGAAAAACCGTAAAAAAATGAATACGCGGATTTTTACGGCGTCGGCAGAAAAAAGCGGAAAAGATACTGTGGGCAGTGCAAGAAATCCGCTCCCTCTATGCCGCGCCAGTGAAACAGGCGCAGGTGTTGCCGGCGGTTTTACGGAATCATTTGCACGGAGTTGGAGATGTTGCCGGCGGCATCAAGCTTGATTACTTCCACAATCGGGCGCCCGCCGCCAGGCTGCGAGAAGGATACGAGGTTGACCGAACCGTCTTTATTAAAAACAGCGCGCTGCCCGTTAGAGTAAAGCTGGGCGTTCCCGAGCGTGTAGACTTTGATGCCGTCAGTGCGGGGTTCCAACCTGAAGCCTAATTTTAAAAGAGTTTCTTCCGCGTCCGGTTTAATAAGTTCGCGCACATCGGTGAGAGGCATCTTGATTCCGGCCTTCTGGAGGTTGTTGAACATACCGAGTTTAATGCGCGGGTCCTTCGGATCGTTCAGGTTGTTGAGTTCAGCCGCTGTCGGGATTGTCGCAGTTTTGGCTGCCTGCACTGAAGGAAACGACGGAATCAAATCTGTTGCAGTTTCCAGTATTGAGGGACTGATTGCTGATTTGAGGGTATTCAGCACGCTTTCGGCGGCAGCATAAGCATTACCGGACATTGCTGTTACCAGTGCTATTGTGACGAACGTCTTTTTCATTTTACTATCTCCTCGCAGTGCCGCCACGCTTTTCTTCACCATATTATAATTATAGCTATAGCTTGAAAGTTATTCATGAGCACAAAGTCCTAAATCAATTTTAAAAAAAGAACCATATTGCATGGGCCTTTATGCCCAATTTCTATCGGCCCGAAGACACCGCCTCGTTGTAATTGCCGGCAAATAATGTGGTTTTCAGACTGCCCCAGACAAATTCCTGCAGCTATTTAGTAGAATTCTCCGCGATGCCTGAAAATCCGCAACCGCTCCCTGCCCGCATGCAATC
>JBDRGJ010000306.1:0-10960 GCA_043817835.1 bacterium | reverse complement strand
GAGTAGGTCGCTGCCGGTCTCATTTCCTTCCCGGAAAAGATTGTGCCGCAGCCTTTAATTTTTTAAAAATATGATAGTCAAGATTTCTGACGGGGGGCCTTTTCCGGGCACCTCCCGGCGGGAATTACGTTTCCTGCGGGTTCAGTGATTTCATGAGACGTGTAGCCTGTTCTTTGATATCGGTCATTGCGGCGCTTCCGGCCTGTGCTAAGGCGGAGCTCCTGATGTATACCGCCAGGCAGTCTTCGGAGAAGTCTCTCGCTCTGACGTCTTTTTATCAGGAAACAGTCGATCAGAAGTTCCTTTTCCGAGTATCCGGCCCGGGCATTGCCCAGGGCAAGGGCGGTCTTGTTTATGCCTCCGATGGCGAGACCGATGTGAAAGGCGAACAAAGGCGCGGGACTTTTTTTGTCAAACTTACCGGACAGCCTTTCGAAAATCTGCAGTATTACGGGGCTGCGGGAATAGGCAGCAGTTCCGTGAAAATACCCTCTGCCACCGTCACCAATGCTTTCTACGGGGACAATCCCGGAATGACATGGCAGGCAGGTGTCAGAGCATGCATTTTTCCGGAGACTGAGTTGACCCCGGCTTTGTCCGCGGATCTGGGGTTCGGATGGTCCAGGTTCCATTTCAACAGGATGGCCCAGAATTCCGCAGGGTCTTCCGGAGTGAACGTGCGGTTCGATACGCTGGAGTATCATCTGGCTTTCCAGGCAGGACGACGTTTCGGGAAGTGGGAGTCCTACGCCGGGGTGAATATGGTCCGACGGCAGGCGGTTTTAAAGGATTTAGACGCAGGTGAAAGGGCCGGCGGCATCAATGATTATGTTGCCATCTTCGCCGGGACTAAGCTGCCGTTATTCAGCAGGGAGTCGCTTGTGGCAGAAATGTCTTTTGTAGACGGATTCAGGTTCGGGCTCGGCCTTGAGATTAAACTGAGATAATGGAGTATGCGAATGCAAATGCGAATGAGCTAATATGCGAATAAATGCGAATGTCCTTAATGGAATGGGATATTCGCATAAATTCGCATAGTTTTTTATTCGCGCAGTATTCGCATGATCGACATGAAATTAACCAAGCAGGACAAAAAAACCGTTTCAAAAAAACTTTCCGAGGAACTGGCGTCCTCCGGGGATGTTTTCTTCACCGCTTTCCAGGGGCTTAAATTCAAGGACATTGAGGCCCTCAGGGGCAGGCTGGTTACTTCAAAAGCCAGGTTCCGCGTTGTCAGGAATTCCATAATGGGTCATGCCCTCAAGGCAGCGGAGCTGGAAGCCGCAGGGCAGGATCTGCTGAAGGGTCCCACTGCGGTGGTCATGCTTAACGGCAGTGACCTGGTATCGATTGCAAAGGTCCTGGCCGGATTTTCAAAGGAATTTCCTGCTCTTAAGATAAAGGGCGGTTTTTCGGTCAAGAAGTGGATGACCATGGACGAATGCAAAAAGCTTGCCGTCATCGGCAGCCGCGAAGAGCTGCTTGCCGGGCTGGCCGGCAGACTTTACTCCTGCGTTGCGCAGATAGCCGGAGTGCTGGAGGCCCCTGCGCGGGATCTTGTGTTTGTGCTTCAGGCTGTAGAAGAAAAAAAGAAGAAGGAAGGCCCTGCTGCAGGAGGGGCCGCATCACCGGTCGGCTCAGCTGCGGCCTAGCCCTTAAATCAATCGGGCGAACAGACAGCGGTAGTCCGAAAGGATAAACCCTGAATCCCGCGTGGTTCGGGGGCTATCAAGAAAGGAGGAAGAATAAGATGAGTGCCGTAACAAAACTCAGCAAGGATGAAATAGTCAATGCCATTTCCGGTCTCACCGTTCTTGAGCTGGCCGATCTGGTAAAAGCAATCGAAGAAAAATTCGGCGTAAAAGCCGCCCCGGTGGGAATCGCCGCGGCTCCGGCTGCGGGAGGGGCCGCTCCTGCGGCTGCTGCCGAGGAAAAGACCGAATTTACCGTGGTGCTTTCCGCCTGCCCCGATGCCGTAAAAAAAATAGGCGTCATAAAAGTCGTGCGCGAGCTTACCGGGCTCGGGCTTAAGGAGTCCAAGGATCTTGTCGAAGGCGCTCCCAAGACCGTAAAGGACGGCGTTGCCAAGGAGCAGGCCGAAGAGATGAAGAGAAAACTGACCGAGGCCGGCGCCGCGGTGGAACTGAAGTAAATTTTCCGGACATCGCCGGTTTGAGGGAACCGGCGTCGCCATGCGGCGGCGCCGGCTCTCTAGCCGTAATATAGAAAAAGACGGACCCAGAGGTGCAGATGAAACAAATCAATTTTTCAAAGATACCGCAGACTCTGAATCTTCCCGATCTTCTGGAAATGCAGAAGCAGTCGTTTAAAAGCTTTCTGCAATTGGACATCAGCCCGCAAAACCGCGGGATACGCGGCCTGCAGGCCGCGTTTCTGGATGTGTTCCCGATAGAATCTTCGGACGGGAATATGGTCCTGGATTTCGTGCGCTACGAACTGGGCAAGCCCCGCTACCGGACCCCGGAAGAAGCTATTCTGCGCGACGGCACTTATTCTGCGCCGCTGAAGGCGTACCTCAAGCTTTCTGTCAGACAGCCCAGCGGCAAGCTTAAGCAGGTTATAGAACAGGACGTCACCCTTTGCGACCTTCCCATCATGGACGACAACGGATGTTTCATCTATAACGGAGCCGAGCGCGTGGTGGTCAGCCAGCTCCACCGTTCGCCGGGGATAATTTTTGAGGAGGACGAGGAAAAAAAGCAGTCCACTCTCGGCAAACAGCTGTTCTTCGCGCGCATAATACCGTATCGCGGCGCCTGGGTCGAGCTGGAGTTCGATCTGGCCAATGTGCTGTGGGTGCGCCTGGACCGCAAGAAGAAGATTCTGGCGACCACTTTTCTCAGGGCCTGCGGCCTCGAGACGAATGCGGAAATACTGAGGACCTTCTACTCCACGGAACAGGTCGAGGTTAAGACCGAAAACGCCGGCAGCATAATCGGCCGCTACGCTGCCGAGGATATCGTGGACAAATCCACGGGGGAAGTCGTCTGGAACCTGGACGAGAAGGCCCATGTTCCCTTCGACGAAAAGGACTTCCAGAACCTGCTGGCCAAGAAAATCCATAAGATAACGGTCATCCGGGGCAATCCCAGGGAAGACTCTCCCGCCATGATTCTGACCCTGGAAAACCGGAAGGATCAGGCAAAGAGCATAAAAGACGCCCAGACCGACATCTACAAAAAGATGCGCGGGCAGGACTTCATGGTCAAGGACCAGGTTGAACAGTACCTGGATAACCTCATTTTTAAAAATCTGCGCAAATATGATCTGAGTTACGTCGGCCGCTACAAGACCCTGAAGAAACTCCGCCCGCTTTTTGAGAAACTGGCAAAGCTCAATCCCAGAAAGTTCTCCGTTCCTTCGGAAAAGAGAAGGACGCTGTGCCTGGAGGATATAGTGGTGACGATACAGTATCTCCTGGCCTTAAATAACGGCATATCCGGCGACAGTGATATTAAGGAGAGGGGTGAAGACGGGGAAGAGAGGCATTACGAATATAAGCTGGATGACATAGACCATCTCGGCAACAGGCGTGTGCGCAGCATAGGAGAACTTCTGGAGAACCAGATAAGGGTGGGCATTGCGCAGATGTCCCGCAGTATAAGGGACAGGATGAACAAGGAAGATGCGACACAGACTCCCAGGACTCTGGTCAACGCCACTCCCGTGGTCGGAATACTGAGGAAATTCTTCGGCACTTCCCAGCTCTCGCAGTTCATGGACCAGATCAATCCCCTGGCTGAAATGACTCACAAGAGAAGACTCACCGCCCTGGGCCCGGGCGGACTTAACAGGAAGCGCGCCGGCTTTGAGGTGCGCGACGTTCACTATACGCCTTACGGACGCAGTTGTCCCATAGAGACTCCCGAGGGTCCGAACATAGGTCTTATCACCTCCCTGGCCTGCTACGCCAGGGTTAACGAGTACGGCCTTATCGAAACGCCCTACCGCAGAGTCATTAAGGGAAAGGTCACCCAAGGAGAGCATTATCTTATTGCAGATGAAGAGGACGAGTCTTTCGTAGCCCAAGCCAATACGCCGCTTAAGGGGGACAGACTGAACGCGGATCAGATTGCGGGCCGCCTGCGGGATGATTATCCGGTGGTGGACTGCAAAAATATCGAAAAAGTGGAGTATATGGATATCTCTCCCATGCAGGTGGTGTCTGTTTCCGCGGCCCTCATACCATTCCTCGAACATGACGACGCAAACCGCGCGCTTATGGGTTCGAATATGCAGAGGCAGGCGGTGCCGCTGCTTACCACCGAGCCGCCTCTTGTGGGCACCGGAGTGGAGGCCAGCGTGGCCAGGGACTCCGGCGCGGCGTTAAAGGCCGGACGCTCCGGCCGGGTGATATATTCAACGGCTGACATAATAGCCGTGAGGACGGAGGATAAAAAGAATCCGATTGATATTTACAGGCTTACGAAGTATAAGAGGTCCAATCAGGACACCTGCATAAACCAGATTCCGCTTGTCTGGGCCGGGCAGGAGGTAAAAGCCGGCGAGGACGTGCTGGCTGACGGCCCATGCACCAGCCAGGGGCAGCTTGCTTTGGGTAAAAATGTTCTGGTGGCCTTCATGCCGTGGGAAGGATACAACTATGAGGACGCCATCCTCGTGTCGGAAAAGCTTGTAAGAGAAGATGTCTTCACTTCCGTGTTCCTGCAGGAATTCGAGGTCGAAGCCCGGGACACCAAGTTGGGCTCCGAGGAAATCACCCGGGACATACCCAACGTGGGAGCCGATGCTCTTGAGCATCTGGACGAGCACGGCGTGGTCGTGCCTTCCACCGTGGTGCGCCAGGGGGATATCCTTGTCGGCAAGGTCACTCCGAAAGGCGAACAGCAGCTCACTCCCGAGGAGCGCCTGCTAAAGGTCATTTTCGGCAAAAAGGCCGAAGATGTCAGTGACGCTTCCCTTCGGGTTCCTCCGGGAGTGACCGGCAAGGTTCTGGGAACCAGGGTTTTTGTGAGGCGGGAGAAGCTTGCCAAGGGCGAAGAGAAGAAGCGGATAGAGCTTATAAGCGGCGAAATGGAAAGATGTTTCGCCGTTATGCGGGAGCACAGAAAAGCAGCTCTGGAAAGCCCGAATCTTAAAAAAGGCAGAGGCAGTAGGGACGAAGAAGAAAACATAAAAGCTTTTTACAGGCTGCTGGAAGAGCGGGTCAAAGATGAATTTGTCCGCGAAAAGGAACTTGCCAAGCAGGGGGACGACCTTTCCGTCACTGTCAACAAGGTCGTCAAGGTGTTCATAGCCTCCAGGCGCAGGCTTCAGGTGGGAGACAAGCTTTCCGGCCGGCACGGCAACAAAGGCGTTGTAGCCCGCATAATGAGGGAGGAGGATATGCCCTACATGCCGGACGGCACGCCGATGGATATGGTGCTTTCCCCGCTGGGAGTGCCCTCCAGAATGAATGTCGGGCAGCTTCTGGAGGCCATGCTGGGCTGGGCAGCCAAGAATCTCGACACGCAGATGATCTGCCCGGTTTTCGACGGGGCCAAGGAAACGGAGGTTATCGAGCAAATCCGCACCGCCAAGGCCGAGCTTCTCAAAAAAGGCGTGCCCGAGCATTACCTGCCGACAGACGATTGCCGCATCACCCTCTATGACGGAAGGACAGGCGAGCCATTTCAGGAGAAGGTGACCACAGGCTATCTTTACATTCTTAAGCTCATACACCTTGTGGAGGACAAAATCCATGCCAGGTCCACGGGCCCGTACAGCCTGATAACCAGGCAGCCTCTCGGCGGCAAGGCCCAGTTCGGCGGCCAGAGATTCGGAGAAATGGAGGTTTGGGCCATAGAAGGCTACGGCGCCGCCCATGCCCTTCAGGAGTTCCTTACCGTCAAATCCGACGATTTCGTCGGAAGAACCAAGATGTACGAGGCCATAATAAAAGGGGAGACGCCCCAGGCGCCCGGTACGCCGGAATCTTTCAAAGTTCTGGTGAAAGAACTGCAGGCTCTGGGCCTCAGTATTGAACTTCTCAAAACCAAGCCCTACGGCAGGAAGGAGACAGCCGCAGCCCCGGCCAAGTATTCAAAGAAGGAGCGTAAAGAAAAAGCGGCTGCCAAATAGCAGTTTGAACTTGCCCGGGCCGGCAGAGCCGGCCCGACCGGTTGTTCCCGGTCCGAAAAGCGGCGACAGCGGAGACGAAACCAAATGTCAAGCATGGTAACCTCGGAATTAAGAACGCCTTCTGTGTCAAAGAAGCGCAGAAAAGACGAGTTAAATTACGCCGAATTTGACGCAATGCGCGTGGGACTGGCCAGCCCGGAGAAGATAAGGGGCTGGTCATACGGCGAAGTCAAAAAGCCGGAAACCATCAATTACAGGACACTCAAGCCCGAAAGGGACGGCCTTTTCTGCGAGAGGATTTTCGGCCCCACCAAGGATTACGAGTGCGCCTGCGAAAAATACCGCTGGGTCAAATTCAAGGGAATAACCTGCGACCGCTGCGGAGTGGAAATAACCGAAAGCCGCGTGCGCCGCGAGAGAATGGGCCATATAGAACTGGCAGTTCCTATCGCCCACATCTGGTTCCTGCGCAAAAGTCCTTCCAGAATAGGCATTGTGCTGGACATGAAGACCTCCGACCTGGAACGCGTGGTCTATTACGCATGTTACGCAGTTCTTGAAGATCTGGTGGATCCGGTCACCAACAGGGCCGAATACCGCGCCAAAGATATTCTGACCGACGCCCAGGTTAAAGAGGCGCGCAAAAAATTCAGCAAGATAAAGGTGGGCATAGGCGCCGGCGCCATCCGCCAGCTCCTGGAAAAAATGGACATGAAAAATGAGGTCGCCAGGATTCATGAGGATCTTGCGGCTACTCATGCAGACGTAGAGCGTTCCAAGCTGATACGCAGGCTGCGCCTGCTGGAGGGTTTCATAGAGGGGGGGAATAAGCCCGAGTGGATGATACTGACCGTGCTTCCGGTCATTCCTCCGGATCTGCGCCCCCTGGTGCCTCTGGAGGGGGGCAGGTTCGCCACTTCCGACTTAAACGACCTTTACCGCAGGATCATCAACCGCAATAACCGGCTCAAACACATCGAGGCCCTCCGGGCGCCCGAGGTGATGATTTACAACGAGAAGCGGCTCCTTCAGGAGGCTGTGGACGCGTTAATAGAAAACGGTGCCCGCGGCAAAGTGGTGCTGGGAGCCGGCAACAGACCGCTGAAGTCTCTCTCCGACATTCTCAAAGGAAAACAGGGCCGTTTCCGCCAGAACCTGCTCGGAAAGCGCGTGGACTATTCAGGCCGCTCCGTCATAGTTGTGGGCCCAAACCTGAAACTTCACCAATGCGGTCTTCCCAAGGAGATGGCCCTGGAGCTTTTTAAGCCCTTTATCATAAGGGAACTGATGAAGAAGGACAGCCTTACCCTTAAGGCGGCCAAGCGCATGCTTGAGCGCGCCAGCACGGAGATATGGGATATCCTAGAGCAGGTGACCAGGCACCATCCGGTCATGCTCAACCGCGCGCCCACTCTGCACAGGCTGGGCATACAGGCGTTCGAACCGGTGCTGATAGAGGGCATGTCCATACAGCTGCATCCTTTAACCTGCGCCGCGTTCAACGCCGACTTCGACGGAGACCAGATGGCCGTGCACGTCCCGCTTTCCCAGGAGGCACAGCTGGAGGCCAGGATGCTTATGATGGCCACCAACAATCTTCTTTCGCCTTCTTCGGGAAGACCCATTGCCACTCCGTCGCATGACATGGTGCTCGGGATCAATTACCTCACCAAGGTCAAATCGGGCGAAAGGGGAGAGGGAGGCATATTCGCTGACGCAGACGAGGCGGTGTCGGCCTATGAGCACGGTAAGCTGGACCTGCATGCCAGGATAAAGGTCCTCGGCATCAATGCCGTCGGCACCGATTCCTCCGACAGGGAAATCAAATCTCCTGCGGAGTGGAAGGATTACACAACCGTGGGCCGGGTTATTTTTAATCAAACTCTTCCGCCGGGCCTGAAGTTCATAAACCAGGCAATAGGAAAGAAAGACATGTCCAACCTGGTGGACGGGTGTTATAAGGATCCGAAGATAGGCCATTACGAAACCGTGCTGCTGCTCGATAAGCTCATGCGTCTGGGCTACCGCTATGCGACCAAAGCCGGCTCGTCCATATCGATCAGCGACATGGTCATTCCGAATGGGAAGTGGGCACTGATCGAGAAGGCCAAATCCAAGGTGAAAGAAATAGAAAAACATTCCCAGGCCGGAGTCATAACGGAAGGCGAGCGCTATAACAAGATCATAGACCTCTGGACCAAGGCCACGGACACAATAGCCGACGAAATGTTCAAGGAGATGGAAGGACAGGACCTCAGACCCTACAGCAGGGACCAGCACAGGTTCAACTCCATCGCCATGATGGCCAATTCCGGAGCCAGAGGCTCAAGGGCGCAGGTAAGACAGCTGGCCGGCATGAGAGGCCTGATGGCCAAGCCCCAGAAAAAGCTGACGGGAGGAGCAGGAGAAATCATCGAGTCGCCCATTTTTTCCAATTTCCGGGAAGGGCTGACCGTGCTGGAGTATTTCATTTCCACCCATGGCGGACGCAAAGGTCTTTCCGACACCGCGCTGAAAACAGCCGACGCCGGTTACCTCACAAGAAGGCTGGTGGACGTGTCACATAACGTGGTGGTAATGGAGAACGATTGCGGCACGATAAACGGCGTCAACATGAAGCCGCTGATGAGCGGCGAGGAAGTCATAGAGGCGCTGGAAGAGCGCATTGCCGGAAGAGTGGCGCTAGATGACGTTAAGATCGCCGGCAAGGATGGCAAGAATAAACCGCTGATAAAGGCCGGGGAAATGATAACAGTCGACCAGGCCAAAGCCGCGGTCAAAGCCGGCGTGGAGAACGTTAAAGTCCGCTCCGTCCTGACCTGCGAGGCCCGTTTCGGAGTGTGTGCCAAGTGTTATGGCATAAACCTTGCCACAGGCGTCATGACCGAAGTGGGCGAGGCCGTGGGAATAATAGCCGCTCAGTCCATAGGCGAACCCGGCACCCAGCTGACGCTGAGGACCTTTCACATCGGCGGCACGGCTTCCCGCGTGGCCGGCAGGTCACAGGCTCAGGCGAAAAGCGACGGAAAGGTCGTTTACAAGGATATACGGCTGGTCACCAACCAGGCCGGAGAAGAAATCTGCGTTTCCCGCGGAGCGGTCATCGCCGCACAGCATACTGACGGCAATATCGATGAGCACAGAATAGCCTACGGGGCAAAGGTCAAGTTTGACAAAGGCGCTAAAGTCAGGATCGG
The DNA here is from genome assembly GCA_043817835.1 of bacterium. Classification (GTDB taxonomy): domain Bacteria; phylum Elusimicrobiota; class Elusimicrobia; order Elusimicrobiales; family CAZFMJ01; genus JBDRGJ01. Next base: position 1,661 of record JBDRGJ010000306.1, on the reverse strand, counting down.
CGAGATCATGGCCGAATGGGACCCGCATTTCATGCCCATCATCACCGAGTACGAGGGCGCCATAAGGCTTTTGGATGTCAAAGAAGGCGTGACAATGCACCAGGAGCGCGACAAGAACACGGGCATAATCGAGCGGCGGATCGTGGAGCATCGCGAGAGCCTTAAGAACCCCAGAATAGTGGTGGAAAAATCCGGAAAGATGATGGCTTCATATCCGCTGCCCACGGACACGATACTGCTTGCTGAAACCGGCCAGAAAGTGAAAACCGGCTATGTGCTGGCCAAGATACCGCAGGAATCCGGCGGAACAAAGGACATTACAGGAGGCCTGCCGCGCGTTTCGGAGCTTTTTGAGGCCAGGCGCCCCCGCAACACGGCGGTAGTCTCAAAGATAGAGGGAGTGGTCAGTCTGGGCACGTCGGCCAAGGGTCTCGCGGAAGTTTCGGTAAGGAACGAGGAAACCGGCCAGGTGGAACCCTACCCCATCCCGCAGGGCAAACACCTGCAGGTGTACGACGGCGATAAGGTAGGAGTCGGAGAAACTCTCACCGACGGCGCAGCCAACCCGCATGACATACTCAGCGTAAAGGGGGTCCAGAGCGTGCAGGAGCATCTGCTCAACGGCATACAGGAGGTCTACCGCCTGCAGGGAGTGGGGCTGAACGATAAACATATAGAAGTCATAGTCAGGCAGATGCTCGACAATGTTAAAATCCTGGACAGCGGCGGAACGTCCTTTCTGAAGGGGGAGATAATCAACCGCGCGGTGTTCAGGAACGAAAACGAGAAGATGGCCGCTTCCGGCCATGCTTCGGCCCAAGCCGAACCGGTTCTCCTTGGCATAAGCAAAGCTTCGCTCGCTTCCGAATCGTTCATCTCTGCGGCCAGCTTCCAGGAGACGACCAGGGTTTTAACGGACGCAGCGACCAGCGCGCAGATAGACAGTTTAAGGGGACTCAAGGAAAATGTTATCATAGGCCATCTTATACCGGCGGGCACCGGCCTTGCCGGCCGGAATCTGCTGGAAAGCAAGAACAAGGAGGAATAGACGGTAGTGATTAGCGGCTAGTGATTAGTTTAGTCACCAATCGTTACTACTCAGGTTCACGGTTCAGCGGTTCAACGGTTGTCATGCCTAAGGCAGATCCGCCGAAGTCGTGTGGCGGAAAAAAGCATGAAGATTGAACGCTTTGAAAATATTGAAGCATGGCAATTGGCATGCGAATTGCCCCGTAAAGTTTACTGCACGAAATGTAAAACGTCTGTGGAAAAGATACCCCTGAACCCTGAACCCTGAACCTGACAACCTGAGTAGTTGTCACCAATCACCGGTAATTATGCCCACAATTAATCAATTGATAAGGTTCGGAAGAATTCCGCTCAAAAGCAAGAGCAAGGCTCCGGCCCTGCATTCCTGCCCCCAGAGGCGCGGAGTCTGCGTGCGTGTTTATACAACCACTCCCAAAAAGCCCAATTCAGCTTTGCGGAAAGTGGCCAGGGTGAAGCTTACTTCCAAAATGGAGATCACCGCTTACATCGGCGGAGTGGGGCACAACCTGCAGGAACATTCAATAGTGCTTGTCAGGGGAGGGCGCGTCAAGGATCTTCCGGGCGTGCGCTATCATATCGTGCGCGGCACGCTTGACGCATCCGGCGTGGAC
>JBDRGJ010000305.1:0-9715 GCA_043817835.1 bacterium | reverse complement strand
GACAACCCAGCTCTTTTGCCCAATGATTTGCTATGACAGGGCAAAAGAGCTGCCCTCCGGGCGAATCCTTCAACTGAAGGATTCGGGTTAGTATGCCCATCTGTATTCCAGCCGCGGCTGGCTCAGCTCCGGCAGAAGCTGTTTGAGCCCTGAAGACATGCTTAACGCCCCGCTGAACCCTAAATCCAGAATGCCGAAAATCTGTTCCCAGGCATCGCCTTCCCTTATAATCCTGGGATCCCTGCCCAGGCCGCCCAGTTCTCCGGCCACATCAGCCGCTTCCCTGGAACCGCCCAGTTTGTCCACCAGACCGGCTTCAAGTGCCTGCCTGCCCGAAAAAATCCTGCCGTCAGCCAGAGGGCGCAGTCTGCTCTCCGACATTTTTCGTCCCTCGCTGACAGCGGTGAAAAACTGGGAATAGGCGTCATCTATAAGCGACTGCAGGATTTCCCTTTCCTCGTCCGTCATGCCGCGCGTAAAAGATCCGATGTCCTTATGCTTTCCGGATTTTATGACCTCGCTGCGGATTCCTATTTTTTTGAACAGCCCTTCCACGTTCCCGCTGTTGAAAATCACTCCTATGGAGCCGGTGATGGTGCCGGGGTGGGCGACGATGGAATCGCAGGCGGCGGCGATATAATAAGCGCCGGACGCCGCGACATCGCCGAAAAGCGCCACCACCGGCTTCTTATTCTCCTGACGCACCCTTAGTATCTCGGAATAAATTTCCTGAACCGCCCCCACGCTGCCTCCCGGAGAGTTGATGTCCAGCACTATGGCTTTTATCTCTTTTTTCCCGGCCATGGAGCGCAGGCGTCTGACCCATTGCTGAACTCCCTTCTCCCACGGTTTTGCCCCGTCGGATTCGGCTATGGCGCCTCGGATGGAAATCCAGCCGACGCCGCTGCCCTTGCCGGAAATCATGCCCATGCCGGGCAAGTCCGCCATGTCCGGCTTCCTGGCTTTATCGAAAGGCCTTCCCTTGAAAATTATCAGCAGCGCGCACAGGATTGAAATTCCGTAAAGCCCTGCCAGAAGTTTTATCCATAATCTCGTGCCGCCGGTTTTAGCTGTTTTCGGGGCGCTTCCCTCCGGCATGTTTCCAATTTCGCCTTCCATGAAACCTCCTTGCTCTACCCTCTGCACACTTATGGCACGTCGGCCGCGTCAACTATGCGGTTTCTCCCCTGCTCCTTGGCCGCATAAAGGGCTTTGTCGGCGCTGGATACCAGCTCCTCCGACGTGGAACCGTCTCTGGGGAAATGCGCCACCCCGATGGATATTGTGACCTTGACTGTCTCCAGCCCCTGCATGAAATTTTCCTTCTCCACTCTGGTCCGTATCATCTCCGCCTTACGAAGAACGCCGACCGTGTCGGCTCTGGGCAGAAGTATCGCGAATTCCTCCCCTCCGTAGCGCGCAACAAAGTCGGTTTCATAGACGCCGGCTTTAAGCAGTTCACCCATCCGCTTCAGTACGAAATCTCCGAATTGGTGGCCGTAAACGTCGTTAAGCCGTTTGAAGTGGTCTATATCCAGTATCATAAGGCAGAGAGTGGTCTTGAAGGTCCGGGCCCTCATGGATTCGTCTTTCAGCCTGTCATCCAGGACATTGCGCCTGTAGACTCCTGTCAGTCCGTCCACCTGGCTGAGCCACTCCACCTCCTGAAACAGGCTCAGGCGCTTTAACGCGAAAGCTATCTCCCCTGTGAAGCGGTGCATTCTCAGCAGCAGGTCCTGTTCCGCCCCGGTCCCCGAAGCCGGAAACTTTGCGGCCAGGTAACCCACGAATTCGTTGAGGTGAAAAATCGGAGTAAAACCGCAGCGGGGATTATCCCCGGCTATGAAGGGCGCGGTGAAATCGCGCCCGGCTTTCTCCACCACGGCCTGCAGGCCTTTCCAGGACGAAAACTCCGCTTTCTCAAGCCCTTTTTTAAAGGCGAGTTGAAGGCTCTGCGCGTCCTGCGTATCCCTCAGGAAAAGGGCGAACTCGTCCAGGTCCAGATAATTCTTGACGCACACCTCCATACGGGTTCCGGCGGAGTTTGCGTCCAGGGTTTCGGAAAGCGTTTTGATGGCGGCATAGACGGCCAAAGCCCTCTTCTGCTCAGTCTGGGTTTTGGACCATTCCGATTTTGCGGCGGCCAGACCGGATTCAAGGTCTGCTCTGTGGGCTTGCGCCCCGGCCAGTTTTTTTTCCAGCTCCATACCTATGTCGCCTGAAATGTAAGAAAGCCGGGCACCGTAAGCCGCGGCGGAAATTCCCCAGACAGCCAAGACGAGATAGGCTGCCGGAGGAAAAGGGCGCATAAAAAGATAAAAGAGAGGAACAGCGGTCAGGACCGCGCCGGCTATCCAGCCGGCCCTTTTGAAAAACATGGCCAGCGCCAAACCCGCTGCCGGACCGATTGCCGCAAGTGTCACGAAAATGGCTTCTGTCATCATGAAACCACCCTGTTCCTTCCGCTTTCTTTGGCCCTGTAAAGACGCTCGTCTGCGAACCTCACCAGCTGGCTTGCCGTGATGGCGTCCTTTGGATAGCCGGCCACTCCGAAGCTCATGGTCACATTTGTGCGGTTCCCCTCAAAAACAAACGGCTCATTCTCCATGTCCCGACGTATCTGTTCCGCAGCGGCAGACGCCATGTCCGGCTTGAAGGCCGGAAGTATGACGGCGAACTCCTCTCCGCCGTAACGCGCAACAAAATCCACTTCCCTGGTATTTTTGACCAGCACTGCAGACACCATTTTCAACACGGCATCTCCCGCCTGGTGACCGAACGTGTCATTGTACCGCTTGAAATGATCTATATCGCACATAATCATGGAAAACGGCACCTGGCTCCTGCCGGAGCGCAGAACTTCTTCCTGGAGATGCTGCTGGAAAGCCCTGTGCGTGAAAAGACCGGTAAGCCCGTCGCGGATGGCTAATTCCTGAATCCTGGAATAAAGATAAGAGTTTTCCATGGAAAGTGCGGCCAGGGTGGCCAGCAGGTCTGCCGTACGCAGATCCTCTCCCTGGAAAAGCCCTGCTTCCATGGAGGAAAGCCTAATGAAACCGGCCGTCCTCTGAAGAACGCGCAGTGGAATGACCATAACTGACTTTTCTCCTCCGGGCTTTGCAGCTCCGGAAAATCTCTTGTCGTTTGCCAGATCCTGGACAAGCAGCGGAACATTTCTCTGCATGGACCAGTTTTCAAGCGCGTCGCACGGCGAGCCTGAGATAAGCCGGACCGATGAGCCTGGAAAGTGCTGGCTCAGCAGTGCGGCAAGACGGGAGCGGATTTCCTCCATGTTCATTGCGCCGGCCAGGGATTGGGCCGCTTCGGAAAGTCCGGCCTGCAGCCGGGTCTGGTGAGCCAGACTCTCCCTGTGCCTGTTGTAGGACTCCATCTCGCGCTGGAGATCCTGCGCCGTTTTGCCGTGTTCCTGAAGCCGGAGGCGGGCTGAATGCAGCGTCTTTTCCTTTTTCCTCCCGGTCGCAGAAATAGACAGGACAGCCGCCCAGAGACCGGCGATCTCCATCAGCATTCCTACCGCGTAAGCCGGGGCCGGATATATGCCCGGTGTTCTGGATAGAAGAAGCAGCCCTATCGCTGAAATGAGAAAAATGAAGATAAACTGGACCTCTTTTTCCCCCCAGAAATCAGCCCACAGGAAAAGCAGACCGTAAGCCGGAAACAGCCATATGGCGCGGTCAAGGTCCGTCCAGACAAGCAAGGAAATGAACAGAAACAGGACTGACAGGCCGGATAAACCAATAAATCGATTCTTAACCATGGGAAGAAATGTCATCAGTTGCCAGTTGCCATATCACCGGCATATGAACCAAACCGATAAATTACTGACTGGTTTATTTTCTTACTGGTGACTTGCAACTTGTGACCACGCAGTTCCGGCAACAATGCCGGAACTGCGTGAAAATGGCGGAGGCGCCGGGATTCCTGCTCCTTCGCTCACTCCCGCTCGCTCACCCGCAGCCGGCCGCCTTCGCTGCCGTTCGCTGCGCTCACTTTCTGCCACCTGCAGCGCTCAGGTCGGCTGCGAATCCCGGCCATTTGTCAATTACTGATCTGCCTTTTGCCGTTACCAAACGCTATTCGCTATGCGCTATACGCTTAAACTGGTGGAGGCGCCGGGATTCGCACCCGGGTCCGTCAACCATACGCCGCAGCCGCTACAGGTTTAGCCCTGATATTGTCTCGTCCGGGCCTTAGTTCAGGACGACATGGTCCGGACCAGCTCCGTGCTGTCTTTTGTCGCCGGAAGACGAAACGCGCCACCGGCGCCAGCATCCCGCTTATGACGCTTTACAGACCGCGCAGGAGACGGTCGGCAAGCGAGGCACACTTAGGCGTGCGCCCAGGCCAGCTCGTTGGAGTTGGCTTTTATTTTTTCGACCCTGTTTTACATGGCCTGGTCAACCATGACCTGCTGCTACGACGAAATGAGCTAACGTCGAACCTGTTCGCCCCCGTTTTAAGACAGTGATTATAACAGTTCAGGTTGTTTAGGCTATAGGCTGCCCGCCAAACAACTCGGCGGGTCCGCCTCCGGCGGAAAGGTTATTAGTCTCTCAATCTGCGGTTCTGCTCCTTACCTACCCTACAGTCTAACTGCCTATCCCTGCCCGACGCCGGCACCCGCCTGCCATCCGTCAGGCAGGGGCGGGCACCTGCGCAGTTACAAAATGTTACTTATTGCCCGTCGGAGTGTCAAATCGCAAAAAAACAACGCCTTTCTTGTTTTGCTTATGTATCTTACCGCGTCTGACCGGAATGCTTTTTTGTATAATCAATTTTCCGGATGACACCTGAAAAACCAAAAGGCTGCATTTTTTTCAATACTTTCCGCAGAAAAGTCTATCTAGTTGCTCTCCTGCTGGCTGTTCTCATAATGGCGTTTTCCTACTTTTTCAGGAAATTTCTGGAGGATGTCCCTTCGATTTATGCTCTGGAAGGCTATACCCCTTCCCTTACCACAAGGGTTTATGACATAACCGGCCAGGTTATACATGAGTTCTCCATAGAGAAGCGGGCCCTCCTGCCCCTCAACAAGATACCGGTGGACATACAGAATGCCGTCATAGCCGCGGAAGACAACCGTTTTTTCAGACACTGGGGCATATCCCCCAAGGGCATAGCGCGCTCTCTCCTCCGGGACCTGCTGCACCGCCGGGCCGCCCAGGGCGGGTCAACCATCACCCAGCAGCTTTCCCGGGGCATATTTCTGAAGCCGGAAAAGACCATATCAAGAAAAGTGAAGGAAATCCTCATCGCCATGCAGATAGAGCACAATTTCAGCAAACAGGAAATCCTGCAGCTCTATCTGAATCAGATTTATTTCGGAAGCGGGGCCTACGGCGTGCAATCCGCCTCCAGGCTTTTCTTCGGCAAAGAAGTGCATGACATGACTCTCGGGGAATGCGCCCTGCTGGCCGGCCTCGTCCCCTCGCCAAACAAGTTTTCCCCTTTCGTGTCGCCGGATAAAGCCCGGCTGCGCAGGTCACTCGTCCTGAAACGGATGCTTGATGAAGGCTATATAACGAAGGGTGAAATGGAAACGGCGCAGAAAGAGCAACTGCCGCAGGCAAAATATGCCTCGACCGGCGGACAGGCGCCCTATTTTGTGGAGTATATACGGCAGGTGCTGGAGCCCAGATACGGCATTGATATACTCTGGAAGGGGGGCCTCAATATTTACACCACCCTGGACCTTAAGACACAGACTGCAGCTGAGCGCATAATGGAGAAAAATCTTGCAAGATACGACGAACAGGCTGCAAAAGAACGGGCCGGCAAGGTCAAGGAACAGACTGAGGAGGATCAGGAAGCATCCACCCGCACCTGGAAGATACAGGGCGCCTTCGTCATGCTGGACTTAAAGACGGGAGCCGTAAAAGCGCTTATAGGCGGCCGTGATTATAAGGAAAGCCAGTTCAACCGTGCCGTACAGGCCTACCGCCAGCCCGGATCCGTCTTTAAGCCCTTCGTTTACATGTCGGCCATGATGAACGGTTATACCGCCGCATCCATAATCAATGATTCCCCCCTGGCATACTACTATGACGGACGCGATTGGCGCCTGCTGGAAGGCGCTACAGATCAGCAGTCCATCGATCTGGCCATACAGCCCTTCGTTGGCAACAAGGATTTCAGCATATGGACCCCGAACGACTTCGACAGCAAGTTCCTGGGCCCGATAACCCTGCGAAGGGGCCTTGAACTCTCGCGCAATCTGGCTTCAATCTACCTCGTAGACAAAATCGGCGCGCAGGTTGTGGTTGAAACGGCTAAAAAGGCGGGTGTGACCAGAACCCTGGACGCAGTTCCCTCCATAGGCCTGGGCACTTCTGTCGTATCTCCTCTCGAAATAGCCAACGCCATAGGCACTTTCGCCAATGGCGGCATACATGTAAAACCTTTCAGCATATTGAAGGTGGCCGACCAGCGCGGAAAAATTCTTGAAGAGCACATAGTTTCCGAAACCGAGGAATTTTCCCCCAGGTATGCTTATCTCATAACCAACCTTATGCGCGGAGTGGTGGAAAGGGGGACCGCAAGGTATGCCAGAAGACTCAAGCGTCCGATGGCCGGCAAGACCGGAACCACCCAGGAAAACCGGGATCTATGGTTTGTCGGCATGAACCCGGATATGGTGGCTATAGCCTGGATGGGATACGATGATTTTGCCTCTCTGGGCGGGAAGGACTGGACCGGCGGCGGAACAGTGGTTCCCTGGTGGACCGAGATAATGGAGGAAGTTCTGAAAGACCAGCCTGTAAGGGATTTTTCTGTTCCGGAGGGGATCCTTTTCGTGACCATAGACCAGGAGACCGGAAAACTTGCCCTCCCCTCCTGCAAGAAGCGCCTCCTGGAAGCTTTTATAAAGGGAACCGAGCCCAAAACCTTCTGCGACGCAAACCATGAATCCGCCCCCCCGCCCGCCGCCGTCCCGTCGGTCCCTGCTGCTCCGACCCAATCGCAGTCTCCCTGAACCTGAAAAGGTCAGGGAATGAGAGGATAAAAACCAAGGAGCAAACTATGGACTTAAATTTCAAGAAAAAGCTCTATTCCCGTTTTGAAAAATTCGTCAAGACGGACACACAGAGCCGGGAAAACAGCAAAACATATCCCTCCACCCCAGGCCAGATAAAGCTGGGCAGGATTCTTCTTGGCGAACTGAAAACCATCGGTCTGAAAAATGCCTCATTGGACAGATTCGGCTATGTCAGCGCCGAGCTTGCTTCCAACACGCCCCGCAAAGTTCCGGCCATAGCCTTCCTGGCGCATATGGACACCTCTCCCGACGCCTGCGGAAGAAATATAAAGCCGAGAATTCACAGAAATTACAACGGCGGAAATTTGAACCTGGGCTGCGGAATCATCCTGAGCCCGAAGGATTCGCCGGAACTTCTGGACTGCAGAAGGCAGGACATAATCACAGCTTCGGGCGACACCCTCCTGGGGGCCGACGACAAGGCCGGGCTGGCCATAATACTTTGCGCGATTGAATATCTCAAAAAAAATCCTGACATAAAACACGGAAAGATAAAGGTGGCTTTTACCCCCGATGAGGAAATAGGGCGGGGCGTGGACCGCTTCAATGTGAAGAAGTTCGGGGCTGACTGCGCGTACACCGTGGACGGCGATGTGACCGGAACCCTGGAAGACGAAAATTTCAACGCCGACGGCGCGACCATAAAAATAAAGGGCCGGAACTATCATCCCGGCCTTGCCAAAAACCTCATGATTAACGCGGTAAGGGTTGCGGCCGACATTATAAGCTCCTGGCCCGGGAATATGCTCCCTGAAACCACGGAAAAGCGGGAAGGCTTCATAATGTTCCTGCGCTCAAACGCTTCCTCCGAAACTGCCGAACTCTCCGGAATAGTCCGCGACCATGACCTTCAGAAACTGGACAAAATGGAGAAGCGCCTGACAGCCATAGTCAATCAAAAACGCCGTAAGTATCCCGGCGTTGAGATAACACTTCAGTTTAAAAAACAGTACCGGAACATGAAGAAAATTTTGGAAAAGCACCCCCGGGTCGTCGCGCGCCTTCTTTCAGCGATGAAAGCGGCCGGGGTGAAGCCTCTGCGCAAACCCATACGGGGCGGGACAGACGGCGCCAGACTCTCTTTCATGGGCCTTCCCACTCCCAATATCTTTACGGGCGGAAGCAATTTTCACGGCAAATACGAATGGGTTTCTCTTGACGGGATGGAAAAGTCGGCAAGGGTGCTCATAGAACTGGCAAAGCAGTGGGAGATGAACGGCTGACGGAAAGCGGGGAAGAAAGGAGGGACAAAAATTGTCAATATTAAAAGGTGCGCTTCCCGGCTGCCTGCCATGCAACTTTAAAATGTCGGTCAACCCGCTTGGCAGGCGGGCATTTTTCAGTTCCGCATGTTTAAGATGATAATTTCCGGTGCAGCCGGGGATTTCGGGCTACTGAGCCGTGCATAAGCAACTTGAGTCCGGAGGGCATTTTTTTATATAGCCAAGAACATCTTTCATGCTTGCAGTCGCCAGCGCGACGCAGGTGTCCGCTCCGCCGTAATAGACGCGCAGTTCATCCGATGTTCTGTCGTAAATCCACCCGCCGGAGAAAATCACATCGCCGACATCCCCGAATTTTTCGTACGGCGCCAGCGGCGCAAGCACCCAGTCGCGGCTGCGGCGCAGGACTTTCCACGGCTTTTTCAGGTCCAAAAGCGCAAGGCCGACGCGGTAAATATTGCCGCTGCAGGTCTTCCTGACGCCGTGATAGAGAATCAGCCAGCCATGCGGGGTTTCAAGCGGCTGCGGACAAAGACCCAACTTGTCGCCATCCCACGCATTACCGCTTCTTGTCCTCATAAAAATCCGCGAGTCTCCCCAGTGTTTTAAATCCGGGGAAAAAGACATCCACATGTGCGCGGGCCGCTTCGGATTTAACACGGGCCTGTGTATCATGGTCCATCTGCCGCCTATGCGCACGGGGAAAAGAGCAGCGTCCTTGTCGACCGGCCGCAGCACCGGGCCCATCCGTTTGAAATTTTTAAAATCTTTTGTAACAGCCAGAGACACCAGGGGTCCGTCCCCGGAATATGCCGTATAAGTCACGGCCCACACTTTCAGTTCCGGCAGCCATGTTATACGCGGATCCTCTATTCCCAGCGCCTCTTCCGGATGGTTTTTGGGATCCGCAGGCAGCGTGGGGAATTTGTCTATAACCCATCCTGTTTTTCCGTCTTTGCTGCGCGCGACTGTGAGGTGTGAAATCCCGAAACGGTCTTCCACGCGGACCAGCAGCAACGTTTCTCCGCCTACCGGCGCGGCCGCAGGATTGAACACCGTATTTACTGGATAGGGCCATGCGTCAGGAGTCAATATCGGATTGCCTTCATACCTGCGGAACAGATTTTCATCGTGATATCGTTTGGGAATCATTTTATCGCCCTCCACAATCATGAGTGCCTTGCCAGAAATAGATGTTTGTCAGACATATATTATACACTACATGCGCAATGGTCTTACTGACAGTCACCTAAGTAATGTCCCCCCTGGAGGCTTGAGTTTGAGATGGATGCGAGGCGCGACGAACGAGCATACCGGCGGTCTGTGAGCGAGGAGCAACGAAGTAGCCGCTCAAAGGCAGGCCTCCTTTTCCCTTCGGGAAAAGGCCGCGCATTTTTGGGCTGCGACTGCGTCACTCGTCGCTTACATAGCCCCG